>CALFVI010000009.1 GCA_937928775.1 uncultured Elioraea sp.
AGCTACACCCGCGCGATGAGGTCGGAACTACGGTTGCCGGGCAGCCCTGTCAAGCGTTGCCCTGGTGGGCGGTGACGGGATCGAACCGCCGACATCCTGTGTGTAAGACAGGCGCTCTACCGCTGAGCTAACCGCCCACCCGCGCTGCGCCCCCACGACCTACCCGCACCCAGCGGCCGAAAGCAGGCGCGCGGCCGGCGAAAAAGCTCAGTTGACCGCCTCTTTCAAGCCCTTACCGGCCTTGAAGCGAACACTGACGGTGGCCGGGATCTTGATTTCCTCGCCGGTACGGGGGTTTCGGCCCTTGCCGGCCTTGCGCTTCGAGGTCGAGAAGGTGCCGAAACCGACGATGCGCACCTCCTGCTTCTTCTTCAAAGCCGCTTCGATTGCGGCGAAGACCGTGTCGATCACCTCGGCCGCCTTGGCTTTCGACAAGTCGGTTTTGTTGGCGACGTGTGCCACAAGATCGTTCTTGTTCACCTCTGCTGCCCTCTTGCCCTTGCGAGATCGGACGAACCGGCACCGACTCGGAACCGGCTCCGTACCGATCGGCACTCTAGGCAGCGGGTTCTGCGCCCGTCAATGAGAGCGGCGGGAAAAGTCGCGGAAATCCGCCACTTTTCCTCGCCCCTCCGTCCGTGACCCGATTTCGCCAGCTTGCCCACGCACCGACCCGGTGCCGGCCCACACGCTAGGCGGCGGATTAGTGCGCGAGTCGGCCGACGGATGCTTCGGCTCCGCCCTTTTCGGCCGCAGGCTCGACCGGCTCCTCCCACGTGATCGGGGTCGGTTGGCGTGTCAGCGCCTCGCGGATCACCTCATCGACCGAGGAGACCGGAATGATCTTCAGCCCCTTCTTCACATTGTCGGGGATCTCGGCGAGGTCTTTCTCGTTCTCTTTCGGAATCAACACGGTCTTGAGGCCTCCGCGGAGCGCGGCGAGTAGCTTCTCCTTCAGCCCCCCAATGGGCAGAACACGCCCACGCAGCGTGATTTCGCCCGTCATCGCGATGTCGCGCCCCACCGGGATGCCGGTGAGCGCGGAGACGATGGCGGTGGCCATCGCGACCCCGGCTGAAGGCCCATCCTTCGGCGTCGCCCCCTCAGGCACATGCACGTGGATGTCGCGCTTCTCAAATAAGGTCGGGCTGATGCCGAACTGCAGCGCACGGGAGCGCACGTAGCTCATCGCTGCCTGCACGCTCTCCTGCATCACATCACCGAGCTTGCCGGTGTGCTTGACGTTGCCTTTGCCGGGCATAACCACAGCCTCGACAGAGAGGAGTTCGCCGCCGACCTCCGTCCATGCGAGGCCGGTGACGACGCCGATCATGTCCTCCACCTCGGCCTCGCCGTAGCGGAACTTCCGCACGCCGGCGTACTTCTCGAGGTTCTTGCGCGTGATGGCGACCTTGCTCGCCTTCTTCTGCACGATCTCGCGAACCGCCTTGCGCGCAAGCCCGGCAATCTCGCGCTCAAGGTTTCGCACCCCGGCTTCGCGTGTATAGTAGCGGATAAGGTCGCGGAGAGCGTCGTCGGAAATCGACCACTCGGTGGGCTTAAGTCCGTTCGCCTCAGACACTTTCGGGATCAAGTGGCGCCTGGCGATCTCCACCTTCTCATCCTCCGTGTAGCCGGGGATGCGGATGATCTCCATGCGATCGAGGAGTGGCTGCGGCATACGCAGGCTGTTCGCTGTGGTGACGAACATCACGTCCGAGAGGTCGTAGTCCACCTCCAGATAGTGGTCGTTGAAGGTGCTGTTCTGTTCCGGGTCCAGCACCTCGAGCAGAGCCGAAGAGGGATCGCCCCGCCAATCCGCGCCGAGCTTGTCAATTTCATCGAGCAGGAACAGCGGGTTCGAGGACTTCGCCTTCTTCATGCCCTGGATGATCTTGCCCGGCATCGACCCGATGTAGGTGCGGCGATGCCCGCGGATTTCGGCCTCGTCGCGCACCCCACCCAGAGACATGCGCACGAAGTTCCGCCCCGTCGCCTTGGCGATCGACTTGCCGAGCGAGGTCTTGCCAACCCCTGGTGGACCAACAAGACAGAGAATGGGGCCACGGATCTTCTGGCTCCGCGCCTGCACGGCGAGGTATTCGAGGATCCTCTCTTTCACCTTGTCGAGACCGTAATGGTCATCGTTGAGAACCTTTTCGGCCGCAGAAAGATCGGTTTTGATCTTGGTCTTCTTCTTCCAGGGGATGGAAAGCAGCCAATCGAGATAATTGCGCACAACCGTGGCCTCGGCGCTCATTGGGCTCATGGTGCGCAGTTTCTTCAGCTCGGCGAGCGCCTTCTCGCGCGCCTCTTTCGACAGCTTTGTCTTGCGGATCTTCTCCTCGATCTCGGCCGCTTCGTCCCGCCCGTCCTCGCCTTCACCCAGCTCCTTTTGGATCGCCTTCAGCTGCTCGTTCAGATAGTATTCGCGTTGCGTCTTCTCCATCTGACGCTTGACGCGGTTGCGAATCCGCTTCTCCACCTGAAGCACGCCGATTTCGCCTTCGATATGGGCGAAAACCTTCTCCAGCCGCTCGGCGACGTTTGCCGTTTCTAGGAGTTCCTGCTTGTCGGGAATCTTGAGAGAGAGGTGGGATGCGACCGTGTCGGCGAGCTTCGCCGGATCCTCGATCTGGTTGATCGTGACCAGCACCTCCGGCGGGATCTTCTTGTTAAGCTTGATAAACTGCTCGAACTGCCCGACCACCGTGCGCGCCAGGGCCTCAAGTTCTCGTGGCTCGCCGAAAACCTCCTCGATCGGCTGCACGAAGCCCTCGAAATAGGCCTCGGTTTGCTTGAACGCGACGATCCGCGCGCGCCGCACCCCCTCGACCAGCACCTTCACCGTACCGTCTGGCAGTTTTAACAGCTGCAGCACGGTAGCAATGGTGCCGACATGGTAGATGTCATTGGTACCTGGGTCGTCCTGCGCCGCGTTCTTTTGGGTGACGAGCAGGATCTGCTTGTCGTCCTTCATCACCGCTTCGAGAGCGCGCACAGATTTCTCGCGCCCAACGAAGAGCGGGACGATCATGTGCGGGAAGACGACGATGTCGCGAAGGGGCAGCACGGGCAGCGTGGCTGCAGTCTCCGGCCCCCCGGCGGACGTCTTCGGCTGATTGGTCATTCTGTCATCATCTCCCAATCGGCGGCACGGCCTGCGCACGTCGGGTCACGCCCGCCGGCCCCTTTTTACAACCGATCATAATATGGGACGGGCGCGCCTCTTAGGCACCCCTACGCCAGCACGGCGCCTGCGCGAGCAATGCAGCCGGCGACGCCGTCACGCGCTCGACGTCTCGCCCCGACGCTCAGCGTAGATGTAGAGAGGACTGGCCCGGCTTTCGGCCACCTCGCGGTTCACCACCACCTCTTCCACGCCGTCGAGGCCGGGCAGATCGAACATTGTGTCGAGCAGGATGCTCTCCATGATCGAGCGCAACCCGCGCGCTCCGGTCCGGCGCTGGATGGCGCGCGCGGCGATGGTTTTCAACGCGTCGTCGGTGAAGGTGAGTTTCACACCCTCCATCTCAAACAGGCGCGCGTATTGCTTCACCAAAGCGTTCTTCGGCTTGGTCAGAATGTCGACAAGGGCCTGTTCGTCGAGGTCGTCCAGAGTGGCGATCACCGGCAGACGACCGATGAACTCGGGGATAAGGCCGAACTTCAAAAGATCCTCGGGCTCGACCTCGCGAAGAAGCGCTCCCGTGCGGCGCTCATCGGGGGCACGAACATCGGCGTTGAAGCCGATCGCCGACCCTTTGCCGCGGGCGGCGATGATCCGCTCCAGCCCGGCGAAGGCGCCGCCGCAGATGAACAGGATGTTCGACGTGTCGACCTGAAGGAACTCCTGCTGCGGATGCTTCCGTCCACCCTGCGGGGGCACAGAGGCGATGGTCCCCTCCATGATTTTTAGCAGGGCTTGCTGCACCCCCTCGCCAGACACGTCGCGCGTGATCGAGGGGTTGTCAGACTTGCGGCTGATCTTGTCGACCTCGTCGATGTAGACGATGCCCCGCTGGGCGCGCTCCACATTGTAATCGGCCGCTTGCAGCAGCTTGAGGATGATGTTCTCCACATCCTCGCCGACGTAGCCCGCTTCCGTCAGCGTCGTCGCATCCGCCATGGTGAATGGCACATCGAGGATGCGGGCAAGTGTCTGAGCAAGAAGGGTCTTCCCCGAACCGGTCGGCCCGATCAGCAGAATGTTCGACTTTGCGATCTCAACGTCGTTGTTCTTCTGGCCATGGGCGAGTCTCTTGTAATGGTTGTGCACCGCCACGCTCAGCACACGCTTTGCGTGATCCTGCCCGATCACGTAATCATCCAGAACCTTGCAGATCTCGCGCGGCGTCGGAATGCCATCGCGCGTCTTCACGAGGTGCGATTTGTGCTCCTCGCGAATAATGTCCATGCAAAGTTCAACGCATTCGTCACAGATGAAGACCGCCGGGCCCGCAATCAGCTTGCGGACTTCGTGCTGCGACTTGCCGCAGAACGAGCAGTACAGGGTGTTCTTGGAATCACTCGATTTGCTCATGCCCATCCCCGCGCCCAGCGCGTCGCCAATTCAGGATGTTAGAGCCGACATCGCGGGGAGACAAGGACGGCGAGGCGGTCGCAACCGCCATACCCGCCGCCTGCGCTTATTTTTTCTCCCCCTCGGGAGCAGGGCGGTTCTCCACCACCTGGTCGACAATGCCGAAGGCCTTCGCCTCCTCGGCTGACATGAATCGGTCGCGCTCGAGGGTCCGCTCGATCGTCTCCAGGTCCTGCCCAGTGTGTTTGGCGTAAATCTGGTTCAGCCGAGCCCGCACAGCCAAGATCTCGCGCGCCTGGATCTCGATGTCGGTCGCCTGACCCTGCGCCCCGCCCGAGGGCTGATGCACCATGATGCGGCTGTTCGGCAGGGCGTAGCGCTTGCCCTTCGCACCTGCTGCCAGCAACAGCGAGCCCATAGAGGCCGCTTGCCCGATGCACACCGTGCTCACGGGACTGCGGATATATTGCATCGTGTCGTAGATCGCGAGCCCTGAGGTCACGACACCGCCCGGGCTGTTGATGTAGAACGCAATATCCTTGTTGGGGTTTTCACTCTCCAAAAACAAGAGCTGCGCGCACAAAAGACTTGCCACCTGGTCAAACACCGGCCCGGTGAGGAAGATGATGCGCTCCTTGAGCAAGCGCGAGTAGATGTCGAACGCCCGCTCGCCGCGCGCTGTCTGTTCGATCACGATCGGCACCAGTGTGTTGCCGTACACCTCAAGCGGGTCACGCTCGCGAAACAAAGTGGTTTCCTTCCATTCCCAAGGGTTATCGATCGTCCCCTCACCTGGATATAGGTTTAGTCCGCCTGCGCGCCAGCAACCGAGGGGGCGGTATCTGGTCCGTCCGGGTCTCGCATAAGCTCCGCCGGTTCAACCGACCGTTCCGTCACCTTGGCCAGGGCCAGCACAAAGTCGATCACCTTGTCCTCGAAGAGCGGCGCGCGCAGCCGCTCGACGGCCTGCGGGTTCTGCTGGAAGAACTCGACCACCTTGCGCTCCTGCCCCGGGTAGCGCGACGCCTCCGCCATCACCGCCCGACGCAGCTCGTCCTCCGAGACAGAGAGGCTGTTCAACCGCCCGATCTCGCCCAGCAGAAGCCCGAGCCGCACCCGCCGTTCAGCGATCGCGCGATACTCGGCCTTGAGCGTGGCTTCGTCCTTGCCGCGATCTGCCTCGTCAAGCCGCCCCTCCTTTCTCTCCTGCTCGACGCGCTGCCAGATGCCACGGAACTCGGCCTCGACCATGCCCTCAGGCACGGGAAAAGACGCGCGCTGAGCCAGCGCATCGAGCACCGCCCGCTTCAGGCGCAACCTGGACATTTGGTCCAACTCGCGCTGGATCGCCCCGCGAACGGCGTCGCGCATCGCCTCGAGCGTATTGAAGCCGTGCTTTTTGGCAAGCTCCTCGTCGACCATGGGCGGCAGGGCGCGCCGCAACGCCTTCGCCGTGACCGTAAACCTCGCCTCCTTTCCGGCGAGTTCGGCCGCCGGATAGTCGGCGGGGAAGGTGACGATGATCTCCCTCGTCTCGCCGGGTGCCAGCCCGACCAGCCTTTCGGCGAAGCCGGGAACGAAGCCCGATCCCCCGACCTCGATTTCGAAGTTGGACGCCGTGCCGCCCTTGAACGGCTTGCCATCGATCCGCCCAACGAAATCGACCACCAAAAGATCGCCAGCCGCCGCTGGACGGCTCTCCTCGATCGGCTCGCTGCGCCGATGGCGGCGTGCGATCTCCTCAAGCCGCCGCGCCACTTCCTCCTCTGAGGCCGTCGCGACGAGCTTCTCGACCGCGATGTCGGAAAGCTCCGGGATCGTGATCTCCGGCAGCACCTCGATGTCGAGGGTGAACTCAAGATCCGCCCCCTCCGACCAGTTCACGATGTCGACGCGAGGCCGTGTGGCCGGCCTCAGCCCGTGATCAGCCACCACCCGGCGCGCCGCGTCGTCCAGCGAGCGCTCAAGCACCTCACTCATCACCGCCTGACCGTAGCGCTGAGCAACAATCTTCGGCGGCACCTTGCCTGGACGAAACCCTGGGAGCTTGAGCTGGCGGCCGAGTTCAGCGAGTCGCGCCTCCTTACGCGCGGCCAGTTCTGCCGCCGGCAGAACAACCGAAAACGCCCGCCGCAACCCTTCCGCCGGCTTTTCGACCACCTGCATAAGCAAACCGCCCTACCTCACCCCGCCACGCCTGGCGATGCCTGCACTGGTGCGGGCGGAGGGACTTGAACCCCCACGACTTGCGTCACCGGAACCTAAATCCGGCGCGTCTGCCAGTTCCGCCACGCCCGCCGAACCTGCGCCGACTGCACCGCCCGCGACAGAGCATGCGCCTCTAGCGCACCCCCGTGCGCGGGGCAAGGCGCCGTTGCCGGCACCTTGGAAGCGGCCCTAAAGAACGGGGCGTGCCTGCCGACAATCACAATCCCCATCCCCCGCCCCTCGACCTCGCAATTATTGGCGGTGGCATCAACGGCGCCGGTCTTGCGCGCGACGCCGCCGGCCGCGGCTGGAAGGTGGCGCTGATCGAACAGGGCGACCTTGGCCAAGCCACCTCGTCGGCCTCCACCAAGCTCATCCATGGCGGGCTGCGCTACCTCGAACACTTTGCCTTCCGCCTGGTGCGCGAGGCGCTGGCCGAACGCGAGGTGGTGTGGTCGATCGCACCCCACATCGTCTGGCCGCTCACCTTCGTCCTGCCGCATGACGGCCGCCACCGTCCGGCCTGGCTGCTTCGCCTCGGCCTCTTCCTCTACGATCATCTCGGCGGGCGTCACCGCCTGCCGGCCACGCGCGTGCTCGACCTGCGCAGTGCCGAAGAGGGCGCGCCCCTGCGGCCCGGGCTCAGGCGTGGTTTCGCCTATGCCGATTGCTGGGTCGACGATGCCCGCCTCGTCGTGCTCAATGCACGCGACGCGGCCGACCGCGGAGCGAGGATCCTCACCCGCACCCGTCTGATCGGCGCCGAACGGATGGACGGGTTCTGGCGGCTCACACTCGCGAACACGGAGACCGGAGCCCGCTCCCGGCTCGCCGCCCGCGCCCTGGTGAACGCCGCCGGCCCCTGGGTTGCGCATGTGCTGGAGAGGGTCATCGGCACGCAGAGCCCCGCCCCAGTGCGGCTCGTGCGCGGCAGCCACATCGTCGTGCCACGCCTGTTCGACCATGCTTCCGCCTACATCCTGCAGAACGACGACCGTCGCGTCGTGTTCGCCATTCCCTACGAGGACGACTTCACCCTCATCGGCACCACCGATGTCGATCACACTGGCGACCCGGCCGAGGTGCAGGCGACGGAGGAGGAGGTCACTTATCTTTGCCGCGCTGTCTCTTCCTGGTTCCGCCGCCCCGTGTTCCCTGACAATGTCATCTGGTCCTTTGCCGGCGTGCGCGCTCTCTTCGACGACGGCGCCTCTGCCGCGCAGGAAGCGACCCGGGACTACGTGCTCGCCCTCGATGCGCCGGCAGGGGCCCCTGCCCTGCTCTCCATATTCGGCGGCAAGATCACCACCTATCGGCGCCTCGCCGAGGCCGCCCTCGCCAAGCTTGCGCCGCACCTGCCCGCCACGCACGGGCTCAGCCAGGGTTGGACAGGGCGTACGCCCCTTCCCGGCGGGGATTTCCCCGTCGACGGCGTTGAGGATCTCATCGCCGATCTGAGCGCCCGCTTCCCCTTCCTCGGAGCGCGCAGCTTGCACCGTCTTGCGCGGTCCTACGGCACCCTTGCCCCAAAGGTGCTTGGCGACGCGCGCTCGCCCGCCGATCTCGGGCACGACTTCGGGGCTGGGCTCAGCGAAGCAGAACTCCTCTGGCTTGTCCGCCACGAATGGGCGCGCACGGCCGACGACGTGCTCTGGCGCCGCAGCAAGCTCGGCCTCCGTCTCGACGCCAGGGCGCGCGAAGCCCTCGCCGACGCCCTCGCCGGCATGCGGGCGGAGGCTCCCGCGTGACGGGCTACATCCTCGCCATCGACCAGGGCACCACCTCCACCCGGGCCCTCGTCTTCGATGCCGGCCAGCGCCTTGTTGCCTCCGCCCAGGAGGAGTTTCCCCAACATTACCCCGCCCCGGGCTGGGTGGAGCACGATCCGGAGGACCTCTGGCGCAGCACGCTCTCCACTGCCCGCGCCGCTCTCGCCAGGGCCGGAGCATCAGCCTCCGCTGTCGCCGCGATCGGGCTCACCAATCAGCGCGAAACGACGCTCATCTGGGACCGCGCAACCGGCCGTCCCATCCATCGCGCCATCGTCTGGCAGGATCGCCGCACGGCGGAGGAGTGCGCGCGGCTCCGCGCCGAGGGCCACGAGCCCGCCGTGGCGGCACGCACAGGGCTCGTCCTCGACCCCTATTTCTCGGCAACCAAGATCGCCTGGCTTCTCGACCATGTCGAGGGCGCGCGCGAGGCCGCGGAGGCCGGCCGGCTCGCCTTCGGCACTGTCGACTCCTGGCTCATCTGGCGGTTCACGGGCGGCCGCGTCCACGCCACCGACGCCACGAATGCCTCTCGCACGCTGCTGTTCGACCTGGCACGGCTGCATTGGGACGACGATCTCTGCCGCCTCTTTCGCGTCCCGCGCGCCATCCTGCCCGACCTCCGCGACTGCGCCGACGACTACGGCACCACAGACCCCGCGCTCTTCGGCGCCGCGATCCCCATCCGCGGCGTGGCCGGAGACCAGCAGGCGGCGCTGATCGGCCAGGCCTGTTTCGATCCGGGCATGGTGAAGGCCACCTACGGCACCGGCGCCTTCGCCCTGCTCAACACCGGCACCAAACCCGTGCCCTCACGCAACCGCATGCTCACCACGCTTGGCTACCGGTTCGCCGACCGTACGGCCTACGCCCTCGAAGGCGCGGTGTTCGTCGCCGGCGCCGCCGTGCAGTGGCTGCGCGACGGGCTCGGGCTGATCGCTGCCGCGCCGGAGGCCGACCGCCTCGCCGCCGAGGCCGACCCCGACCAGCCGGTGGTTTTGGTGCCAGCATTCACCGGGCTCGGCGCGCCATGGTGGGATGCCGAGGCTCGCGGTGCCCTGTTCGGCCTCACTCGCGGCACCACGCGGCGGGAACTTGCCCGCGCCGTGCTCGACTCCGTCGCCTTCCAGACCTGCGATCTCCTCGCCGCCATGCGCGAGGACTGGGGCGGCGATGGCCCTTCGCTGCTGCGGGTCGACGGCGGCCTCACCGCCTCAGACTGGACGATGCAGCGCATCGCCGACCTCACCGGCACACCGGTGGACCGGCCGGGCATGCGGGAGACGACGGCCCTCGGCGCGGCCTGGCTCGCCGGATTCGCCGCCGGCCTCTACCCTTCGCCTGAGGAGACGGCCCGCGCCTGGGCCGCTGCTCGCCGCTTCGTCCCCGCCCTCGCCGAAGACGCTCGCGCTGCCGCTCTCGCGCGCTGGCGCGACGCCGTCCGCCGCACCCTCTCGACCGCGAGCAACTGACTGACGCACCCGTGCCGTTGTCGTGCCATGCTGCCGCCGCGACGGCCTGCTTCGCTCGCGCTAGCATGTCACGCGTGAGCCCGCTTCCCCATCCGCCCGTCCACGCCAGCTCGGAAGCCACCAAAGGCCCACGGCCTGCCCTCTCCGTCGTCGTGCCCGCCTTCAACGAGGAGGAGGTGCTGCCCGAGCTCCATCGTCGCCTCGCTGCGGTGATGGCGGGGATCGGCCTCCCATGGGAGGTGGTCTATGTCAACGACGGTTCACGCGACGGCACGCTTGCCGTCATGCTGTCCTTGCGCGAACGCGACCCGCACGTCTCGGTGGTCAACCTCTCGCGCAACTTCGGCAAGGAGATTGCCCTTACCGCTGGGCTCGACCATGCCCGCGGTACCGAGGCGGTGATTGTCATCGACGCCGACTTGCAGGACCCGCCCGAACTCATCCCCGATCTCGTGCGCGGCTGGCGTGAGGGCTACGACGTCGTCTACGCGCAGCGCCGGGCGCGCCAAGGCGAAACCTGGCTGAAGAGGGCCACCGCCGCCGCCTTCTACCGCGTCATGGAACGCCTCGGTGGGCGAGTGAAACTCCCGCGCGACACCGGCGACTTCCGTCTGATGAGCAGGCGTGCCACCGACGCGTTGTTGCAGCTGCGCGAACAACACCGGTTCATGAAGGGGCTGTTTGCCTGGATCGGCTTCCCCTCCAAGGCGGTGCTGTATGATCGCGCCCCGCGTGCGGCGGGCAGTTCCAAGTGGAACTACTGGCGGCTCTGGAATCTCTCGCTCGAGGGCATCACCAGCTTCACCGTCGCACCGCTGAAGGTCGCAACCTATCTCGGCCTGGTCTGCGCCACGGGGGCCCTCCTCTACGGCGCCTTCATGGTCGTGCACACGCTGCTCTTCGGCAACCCCGTGCCCGGCTACCCGAGCTTAATCACCGTCATGCTCTTCCTCGGCGGGGTGCAGCTCGTCACCCTCGGCATCATCGGGGAGTATCTCGGCAGGGTATTCAACGAGACGAAGGGTCGCCCTTTGTACATCGTCGAGCGGGCCTTGCCGGCTCGCGCTCCCTCACCCGCTGCGGCAGACGAGCACCACCCCGATCTGCCGGCAGTCTCGCGCGCCGCCGAGTAAAGCGCGCGCCTCGGGGAGGATCAGCCGGAGCTCGCCTGAAGCGGGAGGCAGGGCGGCGGTTTGGGCATCGCGGCAGACGGGAGGCTCAGGCCACCGCGCGAGGTGCATCGTGTTCGTGGGCTTCACCTGTTCGGAGACGAGCAGCAGAAGCTCCTGCACCCGCTCCCGCGTCGCGTGGCCCTCGAGCGGGATGCAGGGCCAGGAGGGTAGGATCGTCACCCGCTTCGCGTCCGCAATCAGGGGGCGAAGTGTGGCCGCCTCCACCGTCCAGGGCGCCCGGTGCGACGCCCATGCGGCGAGCGCTGCCCCGTTCGGCACGGCATCGACCACCTGGAGCAGCCCCAAGCAAAGAACCAGCACGGGCCCGGCATGAAACGTCTGCGCAATGATGGCGAACGACCCGACGAGCAGCGCGTAGATGACGGGCCAGAAAAACCGGCCCGAGGAGCGGAATTGCTCGAGCGCGGCGGGCGGCGGCCCAAGGTCGAGCACGACGTGCTCTCCCACTCCGACGCGATGCGAGATGGCGAGGGCGGTCAGCCCAATGAGGGCGAGGGCAAGGCCAGCGTGACGGCGCACCACGCCGACCACGGCGCCCCATCGCGCCAGCACGACCAGCACGAGCGCCGCGATCAGCCCCATGCCAAGCCAGGCGTAGCCCTCCCAGCCGCCGAAGCCGGTGGCGTCGATCTCCTGTGTGACGTGAGGGAAGAAGATCGACCGCGCCGGCCAGACGGGCGAGAGGAGATTGAGCGCGTACCTGCCGTAGCCGCCCTCGCCTGTCGCGCCGAGGTAGCCGAACAGGACAAGTGCCACTCCGATGCAACCTGCCGCTGCCGCCACCCCGATCGCGGCTGCCATCCAACGCCGGTCTGCCCGCAACAGGAGGGTGAGGGGTGCGGCCCCCAACAGCGCCAGAACCATCGCAGCGAGGTAGGGGTGGACGAGCAGCGATGCGGGGGCGAGCACGACAGCCCAGACCCAAACCGCAACCCGGGGCTGACGCACAGCGGAAACCGACAGCCCGAGCGCCAGCAGGATGAGGAAATGCCCCATCAGCGCGGCATGGCCGTGCCGGGCAAGCCACGCCGGCGTGGCGAGCGCAGCCAGGGCGATCGCGAGGGCGGGCAGAAGCCTCTGTTCGCCCGCGCACCTGAGCGCGAACACCGCGGCGAGCGGCTGCAGCACGATCACCACCCCATGCCAGAGCCCGATGCCATGAAACGCCGGCGGCCAAACTGGGCGGAAGGCCTTCAGCAGAAGGGCAAACAGCGGAATGCCGTCGGCAAGAGCGATGTTCGTTCCCCCCTCGCCGAGACTGTGCGCGACCAGGACCGGCCACCCCCAAGGCTCGGCCAGGAAGTAGCGCTGGGCGATGATGTGCTGGGCGAGGTCGCCGAGCCGTCGCCACTCGGGGGCGGCGGGGGGAAGCACGAAATCGCACGGCAGCAGCAGGGCGGCCGCGAGCAAGCCGAGAAGCGCCGCCACGGCGTAGCAGATCGCGCCGCTCCGACCTTCGCGCGCCGTCTCAACACGCCACAATCCCGCCAAAGCTCTGTCCTTGTCTCGACGAAGGTCCCTCCAATGATCTCAACCGTGCCGGCCGATGCGCCGGTGCGAAAGGGGTCCAACAGATGTTTTCCGCCGAAATTCGCCAGGTGCTGCCGGTCGAGCAGCCGGCTGTCGCTGTCGAGCCAGGCGGTTTGCCGCTGACGGCAGCCGCGCCTGATGCGCTTCCCCCCCCGGCCAACGACATTGCCGCCACCCGCCGCCCCGGGCCGATCGCACGCGCGGTGAAGCGCGCGATCGACATCGTCGGCGCCGCCCTTCTCCTCATCGTCTTCGCCCCCATCATGCTGATCATCGCGCTCCTGGTGGCGCGTGACGGCGGCCCCGTCCTGTACGCCCACACCCGGGTCGGGCGCGGCGGCGTTCCGTTTCGCTGCCTGAAGTTCCGCAGCATGGTCGCCGATGCGGATGCCCGGCTTGCGATGCTGCTTGAGCGCGACCCGCTCGCCCGCGCAGAGTGGGAACGCACGCGCAAGCTGCGCAATGACCCTCGGGTGACGCCGATCGGCCGCTTCCTGCGCGCGACTTCGCTAGATGAACTGCCGCAGCTGTTCAATGTGCTCGCTGGCGACATGAGCCTGGTCGGGCCGCGCCCAGTGCAGCAGTCGGAGCTCGCACAGTTCTACGGCGCAGCTGCAGCGCACTACCGTGCGGTCCGCCCGGGGCTGACAGGCCCGTGGCAGATCAGCGGCCGCAGCGATACCAGCTATGCCGAGCGGGTTGCCCTCGATGTCGCCTATGTCGAGCGGTTCTCTCTGCTCGCCGACCTCCTCATTCTCCTTCGCACGCCCCTCGCCGTGCTGGCGCGCAAGGGCGCCTACTGACGCCGCGCTGCCGAGGCAGCGGTGCTGCGGCACCGCACCGATTGCGCTACGCCTCCCCGCATGCAGAACCGCCTTCTCGGCGCCGCCGCCCCGGGTGACCAGACTGCGACCCGCCGCGTGGTTGGCGGCACGGTCTGGAACCTGCTCGGGCGTGGCCTGCCGCTGCTGGTGGCTCTCGCCCTCACCCCACCGCTCGTCTCCGCCCTTGGCATCGAACGGTGGGGCCTGTTCACCCTGGCGCTCGGTCTCGTCGGCGTGTTTGGCGTCTTCGACCTCGGCGTCGGGGCGGCACTAACCCGCACCATCGCCGACCGGTTGGGGCGAGGCGAACGAGAGGGCGAGGACGTGCTGATCGCGTCGGCCATCCTCCTCCTCATTGCCCTCAGCACCCTCCTCGCCGCCGGCCTTTGGGCGATGGTGCCTTGGCTGATGGGCCGGGCCCTGGCGGTGCCGCCAGACTTGGAGGGACAGGCGATCGCGGGATTTCGCGTGCTGGTGGCCGCCGCCCCTCTCGTTGTGGTCAACGCTTCGCTGTGGGGTGTGCTCGCAGCGCACGGCAGGTTTCGCGGTGCCAACCTCGCCACCATTCCGGTGGCGGTCCTGTACTATCTCGGACCGCTCCTGGTGCTTCCGGTCTGGGATTCGCTTGCCGGCGCGATGCTTGCCCTGGTTGCGGCAAGGCTTCTCAACACGATGAGCTATGCATGGCTGACGCGCGATCTTCTGCCCTTCTCCGCTTTTCGCCGCGCTCGCCTTGCGGCCGTCGTGCCGCTCTTGCGGCTCGGCGGCTGGCTCAGCCTTTCGGGTGTGCTCACGCAGGCAAGCCTCTATCTCGACCGGTTCCTCATCGGCGCCTTCCTTTCGCTGTCCGCGGTCGCGTTCTACGCCACCCCACTCGACCTTGCGATGCGGCTCTGGATCCTGCCCGTTGCGGTGGCGCAGGCGCTGATGCCGGCCCTTGCCTCCAGCTTCCGGGCACGGCCGGAGGAGACGGCGCGGCTGACGCGCCGGGGCGCACTGCTGATCAGCGCGCTCGTGCTGGCCGGATCGATCGTGCTGTCGGGCGGGGCGGAGACGCTACTTCGAGTATGGCTTGGCCCGGCCTTTGCCGAAGGCGGGGCGGGCGTGCTCCGCATTGTGGCGGTGGGGATCCTGTTCTCCTGCGCCTCCTTCGCTCCGGGCAGCCTGCTCGAGGCGATCGGCCGGCCGGACGTCACGGCACGGCTGCAGGCGGCGGTTGCTCTCGTTTCGATTCCGCTTCTTTTGCTTCTTCTTCGCGCGGGGGGGATCGAGGGTGCTGCACTCGCCTGGGCCTTGCGCTGCGCCGGAGAGTGGGCGAGCCGCAACTGGCTCGCATCGCGTCTCTATCCGCCAGCCGCCACGGCGCTCCACCGTTCGGCCATTCCAATTGGCGCAGCGGGAACAGTGCTGGCGATCGCCTCGGCGCTCTCCCCCCCCGTACGCCTCGTCCTGCTTGCCGGCGCCGCTGGTCTCTTCGCTGGCCTCGCACTCCGGGCCCTCGATCCGGACGAGCGCGCCGCGCTGCGCCGGCCCATGCACCTGCTTCGCGCCACGCGATGAGGCTCGTGATCAACGGCCGCTTCCTCGCCCAGGCCGTGACGGGCGTGCAACGGGTCGCGCGCGAACTGGTCGCCGCCGCCGATGCGCTCGCCGCGGAGGGGCTCTGGCCCTCCTCCCGCCTCGTCGCCCCGCCGGCTGTGGACCTGCCCAGCCTGCGGGCGATCGTGGCCGAGACCGTGGGTCCCCTGTCCGGCCAAGCCTGGGAGCAGCTCGCTCTGCCGCGCGCCGCACGCGGAGCCTGGCTGCTCAACCTCGGCAATACCGCCCCTCTCGCCGCCCGTGCCCGGCAGACAGTGCTGATCCACGATGCCGGGGCCTTCGACACGCCCACCTCCTACAGCCTCGCCTTCCGCACCTGGTATCGGCTGCTCCAGCGCGCGGTCGCACGATCGGGCGCGCGCATCGTCACGGTCTCACAGTTTTCGCGCGGACGCATCGCTGCCGCCTTGGGGCTCGACCCGGCGGCCATCGCCGTGATTGCGGAGGGGGCGGAGCACATCCTGCGCGAGGCGGCGGATCCTGCAGTGCTGGCGCGCAACGGTCTGGTGCCACGCCGCTATGTTCTCGCCGTCGGCACCGGGGCGGCGCACAAGAACCTCTCGCTGCTCGCCGCCGCACGCGGCTTCCTCGCCGACCGAGGCCTTGCCCTTGCCATCGCCGGACGAGCCGACCCGGCCGTGTTCCGGCCTGCAGGCGCCCTCGAAGGCGCGATCTTGGTTGGGCGCGTGAGCGATGGCGAACTGCGCGCTCTCTACGAGAACGCCGCCGCCCTGCTGTTTCCATCCCGCTACGAAGGATTCGGCCTGCCGCCGCTCGAGGCCATGGCCTGCGGCTGCCCGGTGATTGCTGGCGAAGCGGGAGCCGTGCCGGAGGTGGTCGGGGAGGATGCGCTGCTCTTTCCGCCCGACGACGCACGCGCTCTGATCGCCGCCCTCGATCGCCTCCTCGGCGATGCCGCCCTCGCCAATCGCTTGCGCGAAGGCGGACGGCGGCGTGCGGCGCGCTACACGTGGCGGGCCGCGGCAGAGGCCTTGCGCGACACCCTACCGGAGACTGCGCGGTGAAGGTCGCCATCGTGCATGAATGGCTCGACACATACGCAGGGTCCGAACGGGTGCTTGAGCAGATGCTGGCGGTGTTTCCCGAGGCGGATCTCTATGCGCTCTGCGACTTCCTGCCAGAAGCGGAGCGCGCCTTCCTCGGGGGTCGCACACCGCGCACCACCTTCATCCAGCGCCTGCCTTTCGCGCGGCGGTACTTCCGCACTTATCTCGGGTTGATGCCGCTTGCGATCGAAAGCCTCGACCTCGCGGGTTACGACCTCGTGCTCTCTTCCTCGCATGCGGTCGCCAAGGGCGCGATCACCGGCCCCGGTACCGTGCACATCGCCTATGTGCACTCGCCCATGCGCTATGCGTGGGACCTGCAGGCGCAATATCTGCGCGAGACTGGCCTGGAGCGGGGCATCAAGGGCGCCTATGTGCGCTGGCTGCTGCACCGGCTGAGGCTATGGGACCAGGCGAGTGCGGCCCGGCCCGATGCGATCCTCGCCAACTCCAGCTACGTTGCGGAACGGATCCGCAAAGCCTGGCGACGCGAGGCCGAGGTTCTGCACCCGCCGGTCGATACGGAGGCGTTCTCGGTCGGAACCGAGCCACGCACGCACTACCTCGTCGCGTCCCGGCTTGTGCCCTACAAGCGGGTCGATCTCGTCGCAGCCGCCTTCCGGCGCATGCCTGATCGCCGCCTTGTCGTGGTCGGTGACGGGCCGCAGGAAGCCCAGGTGCGGGCAGCTGCGGCGGGTGCCCCGAACATCGAGGTTCGCGGCCATGTGCCACGCGCCGAACTTGTTCGCTTGATGCAGTCTGCGCGCGCTTTTGTCTTCGCCGCCGAAGAGGATTTCGGCATCGCACTTGTCGAGGCGCAGGCCTGTGGCACGCCGCTCATCGCCTTCGGTCGCGGGGGCGCACGCGATATCGTGCGAACCCCCGAGATGGGCGGGCCAGCCACGGGCCTCCTGTTCGCGGAACAGTCGGTGGAGGCGATCGTCGCCGCGGTTGAGCGGTTCGAGCGCGAGGCTTCGCTGTTCACCCCTGCCACCTGCCGAGCCAATGCGGAGCGTTTCTCCATCGCGCGCTTCCGCCAAGGCCTGCGCGACGCCATCGCGCGCCGTCTCGCTCATGCGTGACCCACGCTTCTCCCTGATCGTCGCCACCCTCGGCCGCGATGTCGAACTCGCCTCCCTGCTCGACAGCGTGGTCGCGCAAGGGCGCGCGGAGGTCGAGGTGATCGTGGTCGACCAGAACCCGGACGACCGTCTCGTGCCGGTCCTCGTGCCGTTTCGCGACCGCCTTCAGCTCCTCCATCTCCGCACGCCGCGCCCGCACGCGAACGCCGCGCGCAACCTGGGCCTGAAGCATGCGCGCGGCGACCTCGTCGCCTTCCCCGACGACGACTGCCTCCTTCCCGTGGGCGTGCTCGCTTGGGTCGATCGCACCTTCCGCGACGACCCGGCCCTCGCCGTGCTGACCGGCCCCGCAGTGTCTCCCTCCGGCGGATTGGGGTCCGGCCGCTGGCGCCGCGAAGGCGGCGTGATCGATCTGCGCACCGTCTGGACCAGCGTGATCGAGTTCAACCTCTGGCTCAGGCGCGAGGTGGCTCAGGCCTTGGGTGGCTTCGACGAACGCCTCGGCCCAGGCACGCGCTTCGGGTCTGCGGAGGGCAACGACCTTGTCGCGCGCGCGATCCGCGCCGGTCATCGCGCCGTCTATGACCCACGGCTGCACGTGATCCATCCCGACAAGCGGCGGACCGAGATCGCCGCTGCCCGTGCCCGCGTCTACGGCGCGGGGCTCGGCCTCGTGTTGCGACGCCACGCGCCGCTGTCGTCGACCCTGACGTTTCTCGTCCGCCCCCTAGGCGGCCTCCTCAGGGCCTTGCTTTGGCGCGAGACACTCGAGGCGCGCTACTTCGCGGCGACGTTGCGGGGACGCATCGAGGGCCTGCTCGCGTCGCGGGAGGGGCATTGACCATGCGGCTCGCCATCGGCATCGCCACCCGCGGCAGGCCAGCCATCCTGGCCGAAACCATCGATGAACTCTCGCGCCAGACGCGGCTGGCGGATGAGCTTCTTATCTGCCATGTCAGCCCGGAGGATGTCGGCGATCTGCCGCACCATCGTCCCGACATCCGCTTCCTCCGCACCACCCCCGGCCTGCCGCGGCAGCGTAACGCGATCCTCGAGGCGACGGCGGCCGACATCCTCCTTTTCCTCGATGACGACTTCTTCCCGGCTCCCACCTATCTCGCCGTGCTCGAGCGCGTTTTTGTGGCGCATCCGGAGTGCGTGGTCGCCACCGGCACCGTGATCGCGGACGGAGCGAAAGGCCCGGGCATCACGCCCGCCGAGGCACGCGCCCTGCTCGCCGCCGACCGCCGGCCTGCGGACCCTCTCGCCGTTACGCCGCACTTCAACGGCTATGGCTGCAATATGGCGGTGCGCCTGGACGTGGTGCGACGGACGGGCGTGCGCGTCGACGAACGACTTCCTCTCTACGCCTGGTATGAGGACATTGACTTCACGCGCGCGCTCGGCCGCCATGGCTCAATCCTCCGCCTCGCGGGGGCGCGTGGGGTGCATCTCGGCGTAAAGCAGGCACGCACACCTGGGGTCAGGCTCGGCTACAGCCAGGTGATCAACCCGATCTATCTCGCGCGCAAGGGCACCTTTCCCTGGAGCCACGCCATTCCCTCGGCTGCGCGCCACCTCGCCATCAACGCGGCGCGCTCGCTCTTTCCCGAACCGCACATCGACCGCTTCGGTCGCCTGAAAGGCAATGTTCGCGGCTTGCTCGATCTCGCGCGCGGACGGGTGGAGCCGGAACGCGCTCTCGCCCTCTGAGCATCAGGGAGATGGGAACAGGGCGTCGCTTCTGCCGAGCACACGGTACGCGACGAGACCGACCCACTCCCGGATCCCCACTTCGAGGAGCTGCAGTCGTTGCGGGAACGGATCGTCGTAGAGCGCGGCGAAGCTCCGCCCCGTGCGGTAGTTCACCGGCCAGGCGAGGATCTCCCAGCCGGCCTTGCGGAAGGCCCCCATCGCGCGCGGCATGTGGCTTGCCGAGGTGATGAGCAGCCATGTCTCGCCGCGCTTCGGCTGAACAAGGCGATGGGTGAACAGAGCATTCTCCCAGGTGTTGCGCGATTCGTTCTCGAACAAGAACCGCTCCTCCGGCACGCCCAGAGCGGTGAACAGCATCCGCGCCACGTCGGCCTCGCTCAGCGCACCGTGCACGAGCGAGCCCTGCCCGCCGGTGAAGACGAGCTGGGCTTCGGGGTAGCGTCGCGCCAGCACGACCAGCTCTGTCATCCGCTCCGCGGCCCCGTTGAGGGCCGGGATGCCGCGCGCCTCTGTCAGGTTCTGCTCCACCGCTCCGCCCAGTACGATCACGCCATCGACGCGGGCGGGTGCGAAAGCGGGCCGGGGGAAACGCTCCTCCAACGGCATCACCACCAGAGGAGCGAGAGGCGTGGCGAGCACCACGAGGTAGATGCCTAGGCCCGCCGCGATCGGCCAACGCCCCCAGCGCCGGCCGCGCCAGATCGCGATGAGACCGACCAGCGCGATCAACAGCGCGAAGGTGCCAGGGCGGAAGGTGAACCAAACTGTTTTCGAAATGACGTGCAGGAGGGTGTCCATCGCCCGGTCCTAGCCGTCTGGCCTGCGCAGGCGCCAGATCTCCACAGGTCCGCGTTCCTCCGCAACCGCCGCGGCGCGCTCGTAGGCCTCGGTCAAGGCGACCTCGATCGCCGTCAGCGCCTCCGCGCGGATGACGTGGGTCCAGCCGCGGTCGATCACGATCGCCGCCGGACGGGAAGCCAGAATGCGGGCGATCTCCACGTCGGGGTCCACTGGCAGCACCTCGGCATGGTGGCCGGTCAGTTGCGCGGGAAAGACGAAACGGCTCGCCGGCTCCATGCCGGCGAGGAAGATCACCGCGACGTGGTAGTTGGCGAGGAAAACCGGCGCCCTGGGCGGCAGTTCGGCCGCAAGCACCCGCGCCACCTCGCGCGGCGGATCGGGACGCCAAAGCCCTGAGCCGGAGCGGAGACGGTACAAAGCCTCGTCCCGCAGCGCGTAGCCCGCAATGATGGCCACGAACAGCGCGACGGCGACCGCCGGCGCGGGCGTGCGCAAGCCAAGCGCAAGCCGCACCGCACCAATGCCGCCGAGCAGCGACAGGGGCGGCAGAGCGATCAGGAAATAGTGCAGGAAGTACATGCCGGGTGCGGCAATCGCGAGAGAGGCGACCATAAGCCAGATCCAACCGAAGAGGAGGGCATGGCCACTCGCGCGACGCGGCGGGATCGTCGCCACCACCGCAAGCCCGAGCGCGGGAAGCAAGGTGACAACCGGCGTGGTGATCGCCCAGACCCGCAGCTCGGGCGGGATCGCATCGCCCCGATACCGCAAGGGAGCGAGCACGAGCGCATCCCACAGCACCTCCGCCGCCCCGAACATGCCGTAGACGGCGAACAGAACGGCGGTCGGCAGCGCGCAGGCAGCCGCGTACACGAGGGCGCGGCTGATCAGAGCCGTCGTCAACAGGGTGCGCGCCAGAAGTGCGGGCAGAACAGCGACCGCGAAGGCAAAACAGCCCTCGAAAACGACAACCTGCTTGATCAACAGGGCGAAGCCGATGAGCAGGCCCATGGCGGCGAGCGACGCGAACCCGATCGCCCGTTCGCCCGACGCTCGGGCCGCGCGCACCGCGATAAGCAGGGCGGCGGTGACGAAGGGCGCAAACAGGATCTCCGTGTTGGTTGCAAGCCCGCTCAAGAGCGAGGACTGGGCGGCGTAGAGGAGCCCCCCGGCGACAGCCGCTGCCCTTCCCACCCCCAGGCCACGCGCGAGTGCGACGAGCAGGCTCGCTGTCGCTGCGACAGCAACCACGCCAAGGAGGCGAACAGCGACCAGGCGTTCACCGAAGAGAGTGAAGGCAAGCACAAACAGCGCGGGCGCACCCGGCGGGTGCATGTCCCACACGGCAAGGAACGGCCACCCCCCCTCGCGCCAGGCGCGCGCCTGCAGGAGATAGAGGCCTTCGTCCGTGTCGATCACCGCCGGCAGGAAGGCGAAGGCACGCGCCACGCCAGCGACCACCAGCATCAGCACCAGCACGATGCCCGGCAGGTCGAGAAGCCGCCTCATCGTGGTGCGAACCACCCAGGCGCCAGCACGGTCATGCCGTCGAAACAGCCAAGGAGATCGCGCGCGGGGTCGTACCCGGCGCGCGCCAGCGCCACCGTCTCGGCATCGCGCAGCACGTACAGGGTCGCCTCCTCGAAGCGGCCGGCGGCAAGGCGTTCGGCCATCTCGACGCGAAGTCGCGCGACCAGCCGTCCGTCGACGCGGGAAAGATAGACCGCGTCGGTCGGCAAGCCATGCATGACCGCAAACCGAGCAAGCGCTTCCCAATGCGCGCCGAAATTTTCCGCCGGAACCGCGCGCAGCGTTCTGTAGCGGCGGGCCGCCTCCTCCCAGAACGGATCAACGAGGCGCGCCAGAGGCTCTCGCGGCGCCCCGGCGACGAGGCTTTGCTGACGCTCGAGCCCGACCGAGATGTCGGCAAGCTGCACCGGCACGGCGAGGAGAAGGAGCGTTGCCGCCCGTTGCCCTCCCCATCGTGCAGCGATGGCGGCGATGGCAGCGAACAGGGCGGTGTAGGCGAGCGGCCAAACGAACCGTTCCGATGCCCGCAAGAGATCGGCCACGCGGCGAACTGGCTCCGGCAGGGGCACTTCGAACAGGATCATCCCGCCGATTGCTGGGCGGTTGCCGATGGCGAAGAGGAGAAGGCCGACCAGGGCGAGCAGCAGGGCAGCGTGGTGCGCGAGGACAGGACGCCAGGCTGGCCCGCCCCGCGCCACAGCAACCAAGCCCGCCGCTAGCACGAGCAGGGAGCCCAGGCCGAGATAGGAGCCGCCATGCTCCCAGTGCCGGAGTGTGGGAAGTTCGGGCAGGAAGCGGCCCCACTCTACGGCATCGAACGGCGCGAGCAGATCAAGCGCGGTCATCCCGTACCCTTCGCCGATCGGGGAATAGCCCCCGCGCAGCACAAAGAACCCGGCAGCCCAGAGCGCGGCGGCCGAGAGGGCCGCTCCCGTCACGGCATCGATGAGGATGGTGAGCGCACGCTCTCCGCGCCGGGCGCGATCGATCAGGTCGGCTGCCCAAAGGGCAGCGACCATGGCGAGGAAATAGGCCTGGGTCAGCGACGCCACAGCGACCAAGGCCGACCAAGCCACCCTCCGATGCAGAACCCCCTTCGGCGGACGGAAGGCAAGCGCGAGGGCCGCAAGCACCAGCCAGTGCGCGGCGAGCGCGAAGTGCCCGCCCATCCGGTTCAGCAGCATTGGCTGGGCGGCGAACAGAACCGCGCCCGCCCCGCGCGCCAGAGGGTTCGGGATCGCGCGCCCGATCAGCCACCAGGCCGCCGCGGCCTGCAGGGCAGCGCAGGCGACGAGCCAAGGCCCCCAATACTGCTGCACCTCCACCCAAGGCTGCAGCGCCTTCAGCGACAAGGCGAGCAAGGGCACAGCATCGACGTAGAAGATGGATGAGCCGAGCTCGAGACCCCAGTCGGGGTTGAGGCCGGGGGGAACCAACCAGGGCGAGCGGCGGAAATAGGTCCAGCCGATCCAATAGGCGACGGGATCGGGGCCGAGAGGCCCGGCGAGCATCCACCCGATGTCGCCAACATCGAGGATCCGCCGGCCGAAGGCGAACAGCGGCAGGCTGGCCGCAATCAGCGTTGCGATGGAGAGGGAAAGCGCGGCGGCAGCCCGGGGCGGCACGTCAGGAGCAGCCGCGCCGGTCGATTGCGCCGACCGTCACCCTCACCCACCCGCGCGCTTGACCCATGGGGGAGCGAGGATCATGTTCTGGGCCGGAACGGACAGACACGCGAAGAGGGCTGATGCCGAAGGAGGACATGATCGAGTTCGACGGGACGGTGACGGAGTTGCTGCCGAACGCCATGTTCCGCGTCAAGCTCGACAATGACCACGTGATTCTCGCTCACACCTCGGGAAAGATGCGCAAGAACCGCATCAGGGTTCTCGCTGGAGACCGGGTGAAAGTGGAAATGACTCCGTATGATCTGACCAAGGGGCGGATCACCTTCCGCTTCAAGTGAGTCCGGCCCGCACGGTGCCGGGCGTGCCTCCGCTCATCCTTGCCTCCGCCTCGCCCCGTCGCCTCGAGCTGTTGCGTCAAATCGGGCTTGAGCCTGCGGCCGTCGTCCCGGCTGACATCGACGAGACGCCGCTGAAGCGCGAACGTCCTCGTGAGCTCGCACGCCGCCTTGCCCGCGCCAAGGCCGCCGCCGTGGCGCGGCTTCGACCGGATGCCTTCGTGCTGGCAGCCGATTCGGTGGTGGCGGTCGGCCGCCGTGTCTTGTCGAAGACGGAAGATGCCGAGGAGGCGCGGCGCCATCTCGGCCTGCTCTCCGGACGACGACACCGTGTGTATGCGGCAGTGGCGGTGTTCGCGCCGGACGGGCGCCGGGCCGAACGTCTGGTCACCAGCATCGTCGCCTTCAAGCGCCTGACGGACGCTGAGATTGCGGGCTACCTCGCCACCGGAGAGTGGCGCGACAAGGCGGGCGCCTACGCCATCCAGGGGCGTGCGGCCGCCTTCGTGCGCTTCCTTTCCGGCTCCTACAGCGCGGTGGTGGGGCTTCCCCTGGCGCAAACCGCTGCCCTGCTCGGCGGCCTCGGCTGCCAGTTGCCGTGGATCGCCCGCGCCGGCTGCTGATTGCCTCGCCGCCTGGGGAGCGCTGGCTCCTCGGCCTTTCGGGGGAACGGCTGGTGCGCGTGGAGATCGAACGTTTGCGCACGCCCGATCGCGTAGGCGAAGTTCATGCCGCGCGCGTCACGGCCATCGCCCGCGGCCTCGGCGGCGCGTTCGTGGCACTCGGCGACGGGGCGGAGGCCTTCCTACCGGCAGAGGAGGCGGACCCGGAGCGGCCTGAGGCTGGCCCTATCCGTCCCATCGAAACCTGCGTGCGAGAGGGCGAGCTCGTCATCGTCCGCATTGTCCGCGCCGCGATGGGCGGCAAGGGCCTGCGCGCGAGCCGTCGCGGCGTCGTAGGCGTGGGCTTAGCGTCTGCGCCAGCCGGCCCGGCGCTGATCGCCGCTCCGCCGCCGCGGGCGGTCTCACTCCTTGCCGAGGAGCCGGATGTTGCCGAGGTGTTGTGCGACGACGTGGCTCTCCTCCCCGCCTTGCGGGCAGCACGGCCCGATCTCGGCGAGCGGATCCGTTTGCACACCCGCCCTACCCCGTTGCTTGACCCCGGGCTGGAAAGGGACGTCGAGGCGCTCGCCGAACCGACCATCGTTCTCCCCGGCGGGCTCACCCTGCACGTGACCATGGCGCCGGGGGCCACGGTGATCGATGTCGATCTCGCCGGCGGATCCGACCGCGCGGCGGCGAGCCGCCGGCGCGAGGACGCCAACCGCCTTGCCATTGCCGAAGCGGCCCGGCAAATCATCCTACGCAATCTCGGCGGCGTGATCCTGCTCGACCTGGCAAGCCTCCCATCGCGGCGCGGGGCGCGCGAGGCGCTCGCACGGGCCATGGCGCAGGCGCTTGCCGGAGATCCCCTCGGCGCGCGCGTGCTCGGGGTGTCTCGGGCCGGGCTTTTAGAAATCGTTCGCCCTCGGGTCAGGCCGCCGCTCGCCGAACTGTTCGGCACGGCGGCAGCCGCCTTCCGTCCTTCGGCCACGACCGTGGCGCTTTGCGCCTTGCGTACGCTGTGGCGGGAGAGGCTCGCCCGACCCGCAGCGCGCCTTCGCCTGCGCGTCGGGCGCACGATCGGCGAGGCGATGGCGGAAGAAAGCGAGGCACTTGCAAGGACCGAGCTGCTGACCGGACGCCCCGTATCCTGGCAGGTTGATCCGGCCCTGGCGCCGTTCGCCTGGATGATCGAGGATGCACGTGATGCTTGAGATGAGACGGATCCCCCCCTGCCCCATTTGCGGCAAGCCCGCAGAGGTGCACTGGCGGCCCTTTTGTTCCCGCCGTTGCGCGGATGTCGACCTCGGGCGGTGGTTTGCCGGCGTCTATCGCGTGCCGACAGACGAGACGCCAGAGATGCCGGAGGCGGAGTGGACAGAGACGCCCGATGCGGCTAGACGGATGGCCCGAGACCATGGGCCCAGGTAGCTCAGTTGGTAGAGCACGTGACTGAAAATCACGGTGTCGGTGGTTCGATTCCGCCCCTGGGCACCACCGGCCTCACCGCGCGGCGTTGCTGAACTCGTCAACCGAGCTTCGCCGCCCCCTGGGCTACCTTGGCTGGCTCCCGGTTTGCCGAACTGTTGGTGCGTCTCGCCAAAGGCGGCAAATTCTGTGAAGGACTTGAGCGCGCGCATTGCACGAAGGCGGGTACCACTGGCGCGGCCCACCGCAAGGCCCTAGCGACGAAATGCAGTCGGCGTTCACACCCTTACGAGGGGCTTGTACTTGATGCGATGCGGGTCGGTCGCATGTTCGCCGAGGCGGCGTCGCTTGTCCTCCTCGTACATCTGGAAGTTGCCCTCGAACCACTCGACGTGGCTATTGCCCTCGAAGGCGAGGATGTGCGTGCAAAGACGGTCGAGGAACCAGCGGTCGTGGCTGATCACCACCGCGCAGCCGGCGAAGTCCATCAGTGCCTCCTCGAGCGCGCGTAGAGTGTCGACATCGAGGTCGTTCGTCGGCTCGTCGAGCAAGATCACGTTGGCGCCCGATTTCAGCATCTTCGCGAGGTGCACCCGGTTGCGCTCGCCGCCCGAGAGGATGCCGACCTTTTTCTGCTGATCGGGCCCTTTGAAGTTAAATGCGCCCACATAGGCGCGCGATTGCACCGCGCGCTTGCCGAGATAGATGATCTCCTCGCCGCCTGAAATCTCTTCCCACACGGTCTTGTTCGGATCGAGCGTGTCGCGGGACTGGTCGACATAGCCGAGCTTCACCGTCTCGCCGATGCGCAAGGTGCCGCGGTCGGGCTTTTCGATGCCGACGATCATGCGGAACAGTGTGGTCTTGCCTGCCCCATTCGGCCCGATGACGCCAACAATTCCGCCCGGCGGCAGTTTGAACGAGAGATCGTCGATCAACAGCCGGTCGCCATAGCCTTTGCTGATGTGCTCGGCCTCGATGACGACACTGCCCAATCGCGGGCCCGGCGGGATAATGATCTCCGCCACCCCCGTGGCCTTCTCATTCTGCTGCGCGAGCATCTCCTCGTAGCGCTGGATGCGGGCTTTGTTCTTCGCTTGGCGCGCCTTGGGGCTCGCTGCGATCCATTCCCGCTCTGCGGCCAGCGCCCGCATGCGCGCGGTCTCCTCTTTCTCCTCTTGCTCGAGGCGCTTGCGCTTTTGCTCGAGCCAGGCGGTGTAATTCCCCTCGTAGGGGTAGGCGCGGCCGCGTTCGATCTCGAGGATCCAGCCCGTGACGTTGTCGAGGAAGTAGCGGTCGTGGGTGACGACGATCACGGTGCCGGGGTAGGTGCGCAGCGTCTTCTCGAGCCAGGCGACACTTTCGGCGTCGAGATGGTTGGTCGGCTCGTCGAGCAGCAGAAGGTCGGGCTTCTCGAGCAGGAGCTTGCATAGCGCCACACGGCGCCTTTCGCCGCCCGAGAGGTGGGTCACCGGGCTGTCCGCGGGCGGGCAGCGCAGCGCATCGAGCGCGATGTCGATCTGGCGGTCGATCTCCCAGCCGTTCGCGGCATCGATCTTCTCCTGCAACTCCGCCTGCTCGGCGAGAAGCGCGTTCATCTCCTCGTCGGACAGCGGTTCGGCGAACTTGGCCGAGATCTCGTTGAAGCGCTCGAGGGCGGAGACGATGTCGCCGAGGGCGGCCTTCACGTTCTCGCCCACCGTCTTCGTGGGATCGAGCTCGGGCTCCTGCGGCAGGTAGCCTACGCGCACGCCGTCCGCGGCCCAGGCTTCGCCGCCATAGTCCTTGTCGAGGCCGGCCATGATCTTGAGCAGGGTCGACTTGCCGGCGCCGTTGACGCCGAGCACGCCGATTTTCGCCCCCGGGAGGAAAGAGAGGGTAATTCCCTTAAACACCTCACGCCCGCCCGGATAGGACTTGGTGAGGTTCTTCATCACAAAGACGTATTGATAGGACGGCATGGTGCCTGGTCGTTTCCGTTCAGTTCGCCGCTGCTTCTAGCCCGGAGCGCGCGCGAGCAGCAACTCCGCTCCCGCCACCCCGTCGCGCCCCGCCTCAGGCGGTCTCGTAGAGGTGAACGGTCTGGCTTGGCCGCCAGTCCGGGTTCTCCCAGGCGAGCATCTTGCCTGGGTTGAGCAGGCCAAGCGGGTCTGCTTCGCGCTTGAAGGCAAGCTGCAGCTCGTCGACCTTTTTCATGCCCCCCTCTTCGAGCGTGTAGGCATGGGGGTTGAAGATCGGACACCCGGCCTCTTCGTGGATGGCGATGATCTCGGCGAGCCGCTCCTCGCTCCTGAAGCGCACGAGCTGCAGGCCGAAGCAGGTCACCTCTCCGCCGAACTTCACGAACTCGAGATGCATCGGCACCTCGTCGCCGAAGCGCGCCTCCATCGCTGCGACCTTGGCGAGATGGTCTGGCGGGGGAAACAGCGTCTGCAAGTAAGTGACGGTCTTGTCCGTCTTCAGCACTTGTAGCGTGGTGTGGTTCCAGGAGTGTTCGTAGAGCGGCACCTCCGCCGCCTCGGTGGGTTCGCGGTGCACCACCTCACCGCCATGGGCGGCGATGAAGGGGAAGACGTGCTCGAGGAACGGGGCAGCGACCATGAGCAGCGCGACCGCGCGCCCCTGCGGGATCTTCCCCTCCAGCGCCTTGAAGTGCGTCTGCGGCACGCCGGCGGCGATAATCGAGACGAGCTTCTTCGCGATGCCATCCTGGCGGGTGAAAGCATCGCCGAAGCGGGCAGCGTCCATCAGCGTGGGGAAAGCCGCGACGAGATCGATCCACTCCCAGGCCGGAGCAAGCGGCATCTCGACCTCGGTGATCACACCGTTCGTGCCGTAGGCGTGGTTGGCTTTCTGGATGTCGGGCCCGCGCAGCTCGATCACGCGCGGGCGCTCCTCCATTGTCAGCAGCCGGAGGCCTAGGATATTGCCGGGTTCGCGCAGGATGCCCCAGGTGCAGGAGCCGATCCCCGACGAACCGCCGGCGATGAAGCCGCCGATGGTGGCGGTGCGCCGTGTCGAGGGGTGGAAGCGAAGCTCGCCGCCGACGGCAGCGCGCGTGTGCAAGTCGATGTCGATCAGTTTCGCGCCGGCCTCCGTGCGCACGACACCCGGTCTGGCCCACAGGATACGATCAAGGGCAGAGAGGTCGAGCACGATGCCGCCGCGGATCGGCATCGCCTGTCCGTAGTTGCCCGTCCCTGCCCCGCGCGGCGTGACCGCAACGCGATGGCGGAAGGCGGCGGCGAGGACGCGCGCCACCTCGGCCTCGGTCTTCGGCATTACCACCGCCTCGGCGGCGACCGCGTTCAGCTGTCGCTTCAGCACCGGCGAATACCAGAAGAAGTCGCGGCTCTTTTGCCGCACCAGAGCGCGATCGGTCTCCACCGCGATGCCGTCGAGTTCGGCGAGCAACGCCTCAACCCCGCTCATCCTGCCATCTCCCTCTCGCTCACTGGCACATAGCTCGTCATCCTGCCCGGATTGAGAAGCCCCCAAGGGTCGACGCGTCGCTTGAAGGCGAGACGGTCCGCCGCGACGAGCTTCCAACGCGCGCCCTCCTCCAAAGTGGAGACGTGCGGGTTTGCGACCTGAATACCCATCGCTTCGCAGGTCGCGATCATCTCCGCCAGGGCCGCCGCTCCCTGCCAGCGGATCACTGGCAGCGCGCTCATCGTCACCCGGCCCGAGAAACGGCCCACCTCGGTGTGCAGCCAAGCCGTATCGGTGAAGCGGGCGCGAAACTCGGCGACTGTCTCAAGCAGGCGATCGGGTGGGAAGAGCAGCTGCAGATAGGTGACACCCTTGTCGCGCTTTAGCACGTGCAGCGTGGTGTGGTTCCAGGCATACTCGTAGAACGGCGTCTGGTCGTGGTGCTGTTCGGCGAAGAGCGTGTCCTGTTCGGCGACGATCGTGCCCCCGTGCTCCCCTGCCAGATCGCGCGTCGCGGCCAGTCCCGATGGCGCGACCATCGCAAGCACGAGCGGCTTCCCCTCCGGCACCACCTCCTCCAGCCCCTTGAAAAACGACGGTAGCGGCCAGTCGATCACCGAACAGAGCTTTTTCGCGATCCCGTCTGCCAGGCCCAAGGCGAGGCCAAAGCGCGCGGCGTGATCGAAATCTGGGAAGGCGATGGCAAGGTCGCGCCAGGGGGTGGCGGGAGCGAGCGGGATGCGCACGCGGGTGATGATGCCCGTGGTGCCGAAGGCGTGGTTGGCCTGCGCGGCCTCCGCTCCCTCGAGCGACATCAAGCGCGGGCTTGCTTCCGCGGTGGCGATGGTCACGCCCGCCAGATTGCCTCGCTCTCGCAACGTTCCCCAGGCGATCCCACCGACCCCCGCGCCACCGCCGGCGACGAAACCGCCGATCGTTGCCATCCGCTTGGTCGAAGGCCAAAGCCGAAGCTCCCAGCCGAGCCCCCTCGCCCAGGCGTCGATCTGCATCAGTGTCACGCCCGCCTCGACCTCGGCGACGCCGTTGTCGATCGAAATCATTCGGTCCATCCCCGTGAGGTCGAGGATGGCGCCACCCGCCAGAGGCACCGCCTGGCCGTAATTGCCGGTGCCCCCGCCGCGAGGGGTGACGGGGATGCGGTGATGCACGCAGGCGGCGAGAGCGGCCAGCACCTCGTCCTCGCTGCGCGGGCGAATGACGAGGTCGCCGCGCCGGCCCTCCAGTGCGGCCTTTAGGATCGGGCTGAACCAGAAGAAGTCGCGACTTTTCAAGCGGACCACGACCGGGTCGGTTTCCGTCTCGATCGCCCTGAGGTCGGCAAGCAGAGCGTCGAGATCAGGCACTGGCCTGCTCCGCCAGCAACGCATCGACGTCGATCGCGGCCATCTCCGCGATCAGCCGTGCTGTCGCCTCTCCGGCCCGGCGCAGGAGCTCGCGCCCAATCGTCTCGGAGGCGGCAGAGGCATCGCCCACCGCTCCAGCTGGGTTGAGATCCTGCGCCTGCCAGCCGAAAGCGACCGCCCCGCCACGACGCAGAAAGGAGAGAGTGTCCCAGGCCGCTGTAGCATTGGGAAACGAACTGAGCCGGTCCTGCCGCACGCGATGGGGCGCGAGAGCGAGCATCATCGAGGTCTCCAACTGGCCGCCGTGGATGCCGAAGCGGAGTTCATCGGCGGAGATCAGATCATCGAGCCGGATTAGGCGGTTCCACATCGCGGTCGCGGCGAAGATCCGGTGCGTGATGCGCAATCTGCGGCAGACGATTTCAGCAATCTGCGGCTGCCCACCATGCGAGTTGAGGAGGAGAAGGCGCCGGATGCCCGCTGCAGCCACCGAAGCGCCGATCTCCTCCCAGGCAGCGAGCGCCGTTTCCGGGCGAAGGGTCAAGGAGCCGGGATACCGCGCGTGTTCCACCGAAACCCCGATGGACTGCGTTGGCAGAACGAGGCACTCGACATCGTCCGGCATACACGCCATGGCCGCTGCGACCACGCCTTCGTTGATCGCGGTGTCGACCGCAACGGTGAGGTGCGGCCCGTGCTGTTCCGTGGCCGCAATCGGCAGCACAGCCACCGCATGCGCCTTGTCGAGGGCGGAGAACTCCGTCCAGGTGAGATCGTGCCAAAACCGGGCCGGCATGGCTCAATGTCCCGTGGCGTAGGCTGCCTGATCCATCCCCCGTGTGGCCCAGCCGGTCATCCGCCTCTCCAGCGCGGCAAAGATCGCATACATGCCAATCCCCATCGCCGCGACGACGACGAGAGCGGCGAAGACGAGCGGGATCTGGAACCGCGACGAGGCCTGCAGCATCAGGTAGCCGACACCTTCATTCGATCCCACCGTCTCACTGATGATGGAGCCCACGAAAGCGAGCGTGATCGCGACCTTGAGCGAGGCGAAAAAGTAAGGCGCAGCACGTGGCAGGCCGACCTTGCGCAGGATGTCCAGCCGCGAGGCGCCGAGGCTGCGCAGCACGTCGCGCAACTCGGGCTCCAGCGTAGCGATCCCCGTCGCGACATTGACCACGATGGGGAAGAAACTGATCAGGAACGCGGTGATGACAGCCGGCACCGTGCCGATGCCGAACCAGATGATCAGCACCGGAACGATCGCCACCTTGGGGATGGAGTTGAACCCGACAAGGACGGGAAATACCGCCTTGTAGGCAACCTGGGAGGCGCCGATCGCTGCCCCGAGCGCCACCCCGCCGACCACGGAGAAGGCGAAGCCGACCAGCGTCGTCATCAGCGTGTGCAGAGAGTGCTGGGTGATCGGTCCTGCGAATTGCATGAGGGTGGCGAAGACTTCGGTCGGCGCCGGCAGCACGAAGGAAGGAAGCCGCGCGGCAATCACCACCCCCTCCCAAAGCACGAACAGCGCGACCACAACGAACCACGGTCCAAGCGCTTCCTGCCAGCGACGCGACACGGCGGGCTCTCCTTAGGCAGCGACGCGCGCTTGCGCGATGCGCGCGCGAAGATGGTGCACGAGATCAATGAAGTGCGGCTCGAAGGTGGTCTCGAGCGTGCGCGGGCGGGGAATGTCGATCGTTGTCGTCTCAATCACCCGCCCGGGCCGCGCGCTCATCACGTGCACCGTGTCGGCGAGATAGACGGCCTCGCGCAGGTCGTGCGTGACCAGGATGCAGGTGAAGCGCCGCTGCAGCCAGAGGTCCTGCAGCACCGCCCAGAGCTCCTCGCGCGTGAACGCATCGAGTGCGGCGAAAGGCTCATCGAGCATCAGCAGGTCGGGTTCGTGGATCAAAGCCCGGCAGAGGCTCGCGCGCTGCTGCATGCCGCCCGAGAGTTGCCACGGATAGCGCTGCTCGAACCCCTTCAGCCCCACGGTGGCAAGCAATGCCTCGGCACGCGCGATGTGCTTCTCGCGATCGCGCCGGAACGTCGCCTTGTAGGGCTGGACGATCTCCAGCGGCAGCAGCACGTTATCGAGCGTGGTGCGCCAGGGCAGGAGGGTGGGGTTCTGGAACGCCATACCAACGATCTTCAGCGGTCCCGCCACCTCGCGCCCGGCGACAATCACGTTGCCCCGCGAGGCCGGAGCAAGGCCGGTGATGAGCTTCATCAGTGTGGACTTGCCGCAGCCCGAAGGCCCGACCACGGCAGCGAATTCCCCGCGCGCGATGGAGATCGTCAAGCCCTCGACCGCGAGCGTGCCGCCGTCATACGTCAGGCTGACATTGTCGAGTTCGACGTACTTCAGTTCCGTTCTCACGGAACGACCCTCAGGTCTTGAGCGGGAGGTAGGAATTTCGGGTCGTACACCTCGCTAGCCTTCATCTCGCGGGCGATGCCGAACGCCTCTCGCGCGATGTCGATCGAACGCTGCAGCCGCGCCATATCCACCGCGCTGAAGCCGTTGGCGAGCACATGCGGAGTGAAGGTGAGCTCGGCGAAGCCAAGGAGCATCCGCTCCTTTTCCACTGCAGGGTCGATCAGCGGATCGCGCCGGCGCAGAGCGGCGATGGCCGCGTCAGGATCCCGCCGCGCCTCGTTCTGGCCGCGCACGATCGCGCGAATGAGGCCCGTCACCGCGCGCGGGTTCGCTTCCGCCCAGCGCCGTGTCGTGAGCAGGCTGGTCGAATAGAGGTCAACACCGAACGCGCTGTATTTGAAGGTGACGATGTCCTCGGCGCGCGCCCCACCTGCCTTCAGAGACAGGATACCCGAGGTGATGAAGCCGGTGATCGCGTTCGCCTGGCGCTGCAGGAGCATGGATTCCCGAAGCTGCGGGCTCACCGTCAGCCAGCGCACGGACGCTGGGTCGATGCCGACCGCGCGGGCGAAGGCCGGAAAAAGCTGGCGGCCGGCATCCACCTCGGGAGCAGCGATCGTCTTGCCGGCGAGATCCTGCGGCCGGGTAATTCCTTCCCGTCGCAAAGTCATCACCGCCAGCGCCGTCGCATCGTAGATGATGAAGGGCGAGAAGATGTCGAGCTCGGGCCGCTCGAGCTTCATCCGAATGGTCGGGTTGAGGTCGGCGATGCCGACGTCGTAGGTGCCGGCGAGGATCTTGATCGGCACATCGCCCGAGCCGAAGCCGCGATCCATCGTCACGTTCAACCCCTCGTCCCGGAAGAAGCCGCGCTCGAGGGCAAGCAGAAAGGGCGCCTGCGGGCCCTGGAACGCCCAATCCAGGCTAAAGCGCACGTCAGTGGCGCGGGCCGGTCCGCCCACACAGGCGGCGATGCACGAGAACAACGCCACGATGTAGAACCGACGCATGCCCCTCTCCTCCTTCACCTGTGGGCGAGATGACGTGTCGCGGGCGCCCGCGCAAGGCCGCCTGCCCACGGCGAGGCAAGCGCCGTGCCGAGGGGAGTGCGGCGAGTCCCATCGCCCTTCCTTGCACGCTGCTGCCTAGAGCCTTTCCACCTGCCCAAACAGCAGGCAATAGCGTCATCATCCCACCAAAGCCGCGCTGTCATCCGTGATCCGCCCATCCACCAGGCGAACCTGGCGTGTGGCGCGGGCCGCCAAGTGCTGATCGTGCGTCACCACCACCACGCTCCTTTCCCCTGAAGCGACCAGAGCGGCAAAGATGTCGAACACGGCTGAGGCGTTCTTCGTGTCCAGGTTGCCGGTCGGCTCGTCGGCCAAGATCACCGCCGGGTCGTTGGCGAGCGCCCGTGCGATCGCCACCCGCTGGCGCATGCCTCCCGAGAGCTGGTCGGGGTATTTCCCCATCGCCTCGGCCAGGCCCATGGCTTCGAGAAGCGCCTTCGCCCGCGCCTCTTGGTCGCGGTCGGAAAGGCGCCCCAAGCGGCGCATCGGGATCAACACGTTCTCGAGCGTGGTGAACTCCGGCAGCAAGAAGTGGAACTGGAAGACGAAGCCCAAGCGCGCGAGCCGCGCTGCGGCCAGCGCATCGTCGCTCATTTGCGCTGTGTCCCTGCCCTCAAGCAGGATCCTGCCCTCGGTTGCGCGATCGAGCAGGCCGAGGAGGTAGAGAAGCGAGGATTTGCCGGATCCAGACGGGCCGGTGATTGCGACGAACTCACCGGGGCGGACAGCAAGCGACACCTCGCGCACTAGGGCCACCGGTTGCGGCCCGGGCAGGATGCGGGAGACGTTCTCCGCCGCGATCAGGGTGCTCATGCCGCGCCGCGCACGATCTCGACCGGATTGAGACGCGAGGCTTTGCGTGCCGGCACGAAGGCTGCCACCATCGCAGCGATCAGGGCAAAGCCCCCCCCGGCGAGGTAGGGCCAGGTCTCGCGCGCGAGGATGAATCCATCGCGTCCGCGCAACGGTCCGCCGGCGGATTGGAAGCGGATCTGCGCCAAAACCTCGATCAACCCATAGCCCACCGCCCAACCGACGACCGCCCCGGCCACCCCGACGATCACCCCCTCAAGCAGGAAGATCGCCTGGATGTCGCTCGCCCGGAAGCCGAGCGATTTCAGGATCGCGATGTCACGCGCCTTCTCGTGCACCACCTGCGAGATGATGGTGTAGATGCCGAAGGCTGCGACGAGCAGGATCGCACCCACCACGGAAAACATGATCGCGTTCTGGATGACGAACAGCGCAAGCACGTTGCGGTTGCTCTCCTCCCAGCTCTCCGTGCGGTAACCAAATGCGGTCTCGAGGCGGCGCGCGAGCGGCTCGGCCTTGCGCACATCCTCCAGCCTGATCCGGATCTGGTTGATCACGTTCGGCCGATCGAGGATCACCTGCGCGAGACGGAGCAGAACATAGGCCTCGCGCTCATCGAGCGCGGTCACACCGGTTTCGATCAGGCCGACAATGCGGAAACTGGTGGCTACTCCCGAGGGGGCGACCGCGATCACCGTGTCGCCGAGCGAGGCGCCGAGACGTTGCGCGACGCCGATGCCAACGATGACGCCGTTCGCGGTTGCACGCAGGTCCTCGAGGCGACCTGCGATCATGTCCTTCTCGATGTTGGTCACGCGCCGTTCCCGCCCCGGATCGATGCCAGCAAGGCTCACCGCGACATCGCGCCCGCCATAGCGGAAGAGGGCGGGGCCGCGCAGCACCGGGGCAGCCGCCACACCAGGAATCGCCTCGATCGCCTCGATCTTCGCCCCCGCCTCGCGGATGCCGCGCACCGCCTCGCGCGGACGCACGCCGCGCACCACGACCGCGCCGCCGGCGAAGGCGCGCTCTGCGGGCTGCAGGTCGGGCGAGCGGAATTCGTCCTTCATCACCACATGCGGTGCGACGTCGATCACCTGCTGCACGAAGTAGGTCTGGAAACCCCGCATCAGGGCCGCGATCGCGACGAAGAAGCCGACCCCGAGCGCGACCCCAAGGAGCGAAACGACCGTCTGGCGCTTGCGCCGCTTCAGGTGCCCGACCGCGATGGCGAGTGTGAGCGACATCGCGCCTCAGCGCGTCGCCGCACCGGAGGGAAGGCGGATGCGCGCGCCGTCTGCCAGTTTCGCCGGCGGGTCCCGCACCACGAGCTGTCCCTCCTCGATCCCAGACTTCACCGCGGTGCGCAGAGGGCCGCGCACGCCGAGTTCTACCGGCACACGCCGCACCATCGCCCCCTCGACCACGAACAGCGTGCCGTCGCGCAAAGCAGAGGTGGAAACGAGAAGCGCCTCGGGGTCGGCGTGCAGGATGATGTTCGCCTCCACCGTCATGCCCACCATCAGCGGCGTGTCGTCAGGCAGCGCGATTCGCACGCGATAGACCTTGAGCCGAGGGTCGCCCTTCGGCGTGATCTCCGCCACTGTGCCCTCAAGGGTCCGGCCCGGGAAGGCATCGGCCTTTAGCAGCACCTTCAGGCCGGGGGCGACGCGCGGGATGTCCTCCTCGTCGACCTCCGCCGTCACACGCAGGGGGCGAGTCTCGCCAACCCAGAACACGGTCGTTGTCGTATCCACCACCTCGCCGATCTCGCCGTCGCGGCGCAGCACCACCCCCGCGATCGGCGAGCGGAGCACGTAGTCGTCGAGGCGCCGGCGCGCCGCCTCGACGATCGCGTCCGCTGCGCGCGCCTCGCTTTCCGCCCGCTCCAGCGCGGCGCGGGCGACGATCTCGCGCGAGGCGAGCGCCCTCAGCCGCGTGGCCTCCTCGCGCAGGAAAGCCGCGCGGGCCTCGGCCTCCTCGACCTGGGCGCGGGCCACAGTATCATCCAGCCGCGCGAGCACGGCGCCGCGCTCCACGCGCTCGCCCTCCTGCGGGCCAAGCCAGACGAGCCGCCCTTTCACCAACGGGCCGATGCGCGCCCACACCACCGGTTCGACGGTGCCGGTGGCATAGACCGCCTCGACAGCAGGGCCGCGGCTGACAGCTTCAGTCTCGACCAGCGGAGGGCGGGACAGCCACCACCACCCGCCTGCAGCAGCGCCCGCGAGGCAGAACACGATCACGATCCGCGAAAGACGACCCATCTTCCCTGATTACCACGCGGTCACGGCCGCGGCTTGGTCTGGCGCAAGGCGGGGCGGGCGAAACCCGGACGGCAGCCGCAAGCGCGATCTCAGCCGCCTCCTGCTCGGATGAGAGCCGCTGCGACAAGAGCCGCAAGCCCAAGCACCGCAGCCGCGATTTTCTATGGGCTCCACGGCCGCTCACCATGCACCTGGTCGGTCTGGCCATTGCCCACGAAGCGCCAGGTGCGCCCGCGGTAGCGCTAGGCCGTGACCCAGATCGGCAGCAGGACGTGCGTGAAGGTGGCACGACTCCAGCGCGTGCGCATCGCCTCGATGCGTTGGGCATCGCCGCCGATGTCGGCGCGGATGTCGGATTCGATCACTGCGCGCATCAGCGCCTGGGCCTCGGCGAAGCCGCGATCGAGCGGAACGTCTTAGAAACGCGAGCGGTATCCAGCCAGCCAACCGTCAGCGTACAGTTGGGCGGCGTGCGTGTTCCATCGCCCGGCCCGACCGAGATCAGAGAGCGGCAGGGCAGAAGTGGCCGGGACCAGCACATCGTCGAAATAGCGCGCAACCCGGCCTAAGACGGGGGTCCAGCGCAGTTCGACGACGGGCCGCATCTCCGTCACCACCCTCCTCTGCACCTCGCGCGCGACAGGAACATGGCGGGTCACGCGCACGCCCCGCGCGCCCACGTAGTCGGTCACGGTATCGCAGTCGTACGTCCAGAACGGCAGATAGAGGCCTTCGAGGCGGGCTTCCGCCTCGGCCGTCCGAGTCAGGTCCGAGGGCGCGAACCAGAGCCCCGAGAGCCAGGCCCTCTGCCTCTCCCGCGCTGTTTTGCGCGAGATGGCGCACGGCACTACACCGTCGGGGCGGAAGAGCCGCGCCCACTCGAGCGAGGCGACGATCGCCTGCTCCTGCCCGCACTAGGCGCAGCGGACGGAACTCGTGCCCGGCGCGTAGGTGAGCTCCGCCCCGCAGGAGGAACAGGCGATCCGGGAGAGCCGTTCGCCCTCCTCCGCCGCGCCTCCAACGAGGGCGGGGTCAGGCTCCGGCGAGCGAGGGCGGGTTCGGGACCAGGGCAAAGGCGACCTCCGGCACGTGGCCCGCGCGCACCCAGCCGGAGAGGCCTTCGCGCCAGACGAGGGTATCGCGCGTGAGATGCCCCGCCTGGGCTTCGGCCGCGAGCGCGCTTTCCGCGATTGGCCCGTGTGCCGTGCCGCCATAGGCGAGAAACCAGTGCTTCGGCGGAACGGGTGGCGGGGCGGCGGAAGGCGGGGGCGGAGGTGCAGGCGGTGCCGGCGGCGCCGCAGCCCAAGGCGTGTGCGCGAGCGTGTGCGCGATCTGCTGACCGAGCGCCACCCCGGCGCCGACCCCAAGGCCCGCCCCTGCCGCGCCGCCAGGGTTGGCGGCCGCCTTCGCCAGCGACTCCGCCGCCTGGAACTGGCCATAGGCGCGAGGATCGCCGATCGTGCCCATCTTCGTGCGCGCATCGAGAGCCGCTTCCACCTCGGGCGGCAGGGAGAGGTTCTCGACCAGAAGCCGAGTCGCGCCCGTATTTGGCGAAATCTGGCCTCAGGGCGTTGGTGAGATCGTGCGATAGCGCCTGCTGGTTGGCGGCGAGGTCGAGCAGCGGGATCGCTCCCGCGCCGAGCGCGGTCGCGAGCCGGGTGAGGATCATGTTGCGCAAAGCCTCCGCGATCTCGTCGGTGGTGAAGCGCCCGTCGGTGCCGACAAGCGCGCGCTGAAAGGTGGCAGGGTCTGCCACGAGCACCTTACAAGTGCCGAAGCTTCCTTAGCCGGACGGGGCCGAACTCGCGATCGCGCAGCATGATCGGGTTGCGCGTGCCCCACTTCAGGTTCGGGAAGCGGCGGGTGGCAATGAAGTAGACCTCGGCCTTGAAGGGGCTCTCGAAACCGTGCGGCCAAGCCTGCAGGGTGGAAAGCACGGGGAGGTTCTTCGTCTCCAGCCGATACATGCCGGGCGGGAAAATGTCAGCGATTCGGCCTTCGTTGACGAACACCGCGGTCTGGCCTTCGCGCACGGTGAGCTGGGCTGCGTATTTGATCTCGTTGCCTTGGCGCGGAAAGCGCCAGCACATCGTGTCTCCACTGTCGTCGGTCCAGAAGATGACGTCGACGAATTGGCTGCGGATGAGGTTCCAGACCATCGTCTCACCCCTTCGCCCCTGATCCTCCCGGCAGCGCGGCGCGGGCCTTGGCGGCAGCGAGCACCTGCTTCAGTTCGGTCTCGCATGCGATCAGCACCTTCTCCGCCTCCGCCCGCTTCCTCTTGCCTTCATCGGCGATGGCGAGGCTTTCGTTGATGGTGGCGATCAGGTCCTCGTTCGCCTGCTTGATCGTTTCGATATCGAACACCCCGCGCTTGATCTGTTCGCGAATCTCCCGGTTCGCCTGGCGCAGGTTCTCAGCGTTCGCACGCAACAGGTCTTTGGTCAGGTCGGTTGCCTGCTTCACAGTCTTGCCCGCCTCCTGGCTGCGCGCGATGGTCACAGCCTGGGCGAGCTGCGTGCGCTAGAGCGGAACCGTGTTGGCGATGGTCGAGGTTGATCTTGCCGATCAGCGCCTTGTCGTTCTCCTGCACGAGGCGGATCGAAGGCAGGCTCTGCATCGCCACCTGACGGGTGAGCTTAAGGTGGTGCACGCGTCGCTCGAGGTCATCGCGCCGGGCGCGCAGATCCCACAGCTGGTGCGCCTTCAGCATCTCGCCTGAGGCCTGCACCGCGCGCTCGAGGGTGGGGATCGTCTCCTCGTCCAGCCGGCGCAGCGCTTCCTCTCCGGCCGCGATGTAGTCGGCGAGCGCATGGAAATTCTCGAGGGTCGCCTGGTAGAGGCGGTCGAGCGAGGCGATGTCGGTCATCAGCTTCGTGGTCCTCGAGCGTGTCGATAAGAGCGTCGATCTGCCCGCGCACCTCCTTGTAGCGTTGCAGGATCTTCGCGATCGGCGAGGCTGCACCGAACAGGCGGGAGAGGAAACCGCCACGGCGGGCCTCCTCCACGTCGAAGCCCCGCAGTGTCGCGACCATCTCGGAGAGCGCGTTGCCGGCCGCGCCAGCGTCTTTCGTACGCACCCCCTCGAGCATCTGATCGGAAATCAGAGCGAGCTCTTCCTGCGCCTTCGCCCCGAAGGTGAGTGTTCGGCGAAGGCGCGTTCGCGTTCAGCGAGAAGTCGGCGATACCCGGCCTCGAGAGTGCCTTCCTGGACGCCGGCGCGGGGGTGCGTGGCGAGGTATTTCGCGGTCACCCGCTCCGCTCCCTTGAAGTAGACGGTTAGCGACTTGCGGGCCCGGCGGAGATCGCGCGGATCGCGCTCGATCTCGTCGACTACCGCGCGGGCCCAGCGCGCTACTCGGTCGAGCCGGGAGCGGAACTCGGCGGAGGCGAGCCTGGCCGAGGCGACTTCGAGGGAGGCCGATGCGGGCCATGGCCTGGTCGAGCTGGCGCCGTTCGTCGGCGGTGAAGGCGGCGACGCCCTCGCGCAGGCTCGGTTTCGCCGAGACACCGTCGGTGCCGTAGAGCAGAACCACGCGAGCCTCTGCGGCACGCCCGAGGCCGGCGGCGAAGAGCACCGAGTAGCCGCCGGCGAAGAAGGCGGTAAAGAAGGCCGCCCTGCCGGGGAGCGCGGCCGCCGCGCTGAACGGTCGGGGGAATCCCTCCGGTGCCTTGTCCTCTTCGCGTGCCGCGATCCCCCGCCCGACCAGCCAGGCGGCAGCGAGGACGAGGCCGAACGGCAGCGCCGTGCCGGAAGGAGCGTGCCATCACCCCGCAACAGGGCAAGCAGCGCGGCAATCGGCAGAGGCCAGACGAACAGATAGAGGAGCGCGGCCTTGAGGGGCGCGAAGCGAGCGCGCCTGCGCGGCGGCGGTGGCGGGAGGCGGTCATCGGAAGAAGGCCGCCACACTCATCGCCAGGGCGACAACCGAGGACACATCGAGCCCCGCCAGCAGCAAAACGACTCCAGCGAAACGCTGCACGCACCATTCTCTGAGTGCACGTTGCCTCCATTCATCCTTCGCCTCGCGACCTGGGAGGCAAGCGGCGCGGAACGCTGGCCAGCCCGCGCGCGATGGGAAAATGTCTAGGATTTTCGCTCGCTGACCTGTGACGGCCTGAGCCGTGGCATCACGCCCGTCACGGAATGTCCGTGTTGAGGATTTTCCCTCGCCGACGCCTGCAAACCCAAGCGCCAGCGCCGTCAGCCTCGCCGGTCGAGCCGGGTGATGACGAGGTCGCGGTACGGCAGGCGAAGGCCCGCCACGTGACGATGCGTCGCCTTCAGCACCACGCCCGTCTCCGCATCGACCCAGTAGACCACCTCGGCGGCGAGCGAAACGGGCCCGCTCATGCGCATCGTCCGCTCGAGGCGAATGGCGCGGCGACGACCGCTGGCCAGCACGACCTCCTCCTCGAACCCACGCCGCCACGTCTCATGCCAGGTGTCGGTCGCGACATGTTCGGAGAGCGAAACCTGGGTGCCGGGCGCACCGGTGAGCAGCGAGGCCAGTGCCGCGCGCGCGTGACCGATGTCGGGCCCGGGCGGAGCCCACAGGCCAAACAGCAGCTTCACCTCCTGATCGCCGCGGCGGATGACGCACAACCCGGGCTCGGACTCATCCTCACCGAGGAACTCGAGGCGGGCGCCGTCGTCTCGGATGGCAACCGTGCCGGGAGGCGGGCACGGCTCACGGCTCGCCCAAACCGGGGGCGGGAGGAGAACGGTCTGGGAGGCAATGGCGATGGCGACTGCAAAGCGGTGCATGCGACCCTCCAGTGTCTCGTGGACACGGCGCCGTCCGCCCTCGCCCGACCCTTACCCGACCCCTGAACCCGGCCGGGTTTCGTCGGATCGTCGACAACGGACAAGCATAGAGGATGCCGGCGCATTTCAGAACAAAGAATGAACAACTGCCCCTTGCAACGCGTCCCGAAATGACGCATCCGGCTCCGGCCCGGCGGCGGGGATGATTTCGTCCGCCGGGCGCGCCACGCACCTTCCCAAAATCGAAGGTTTGCATATTGTAAGGGGGCGCCGGGTAAGGGGAGACCGTCCATCGCGTCTCGAAGGCCGGCGTGCACCGGATGAAGGGAGACGCCATGCGTTCTTGTCTGTTCGCCGCCGCTTTCGCTGCCTGCACCGCCTGGGCCGTGTCGACCCCCGCTTCAGCCGCTGGCGACCCAGCGGCCGGGCAGCGCGTGTTCAACCAGTGCCGCGCCTGCCACACCATCAACGAGGGTGGCCGCCACGGAGTCGGGCCCAACATCTGGGGCATCGTCGGCCAGCCCGCCGGCAAGCGCGAGGGGTTCCGCTACTCCGCCAAGATGCAGGAGCTCGCGGGCCAGGGCCTGACCTGGACCGAGGACAACCTTCGCCGCTACCTCACCAACCCGAGGGATCTCGTCCCCGGCGGCTCGATGGCCTTCGCCGGCATCCGCAACCCGCAGCAGCTCGAGGATCTGATCGCCTTCCTGCGGCAGAACGGCCCGCAGAGCTGATCGCCAGCCCCCTCGACAGCGGGCCCGAACAGGCCGCGCCCCGGAGAGGGGCGCGGCCTCACGCCCCGTCGGCGACCGTCGACGAGACCGTGTTCGACTGCGGGTCGGGCCGCCGCGTCGCCAGCCAAGCCAACGGACCCCCGCCGTCACACGACCTTCGACGATGACCCGCCTCGTGCTGGTCGGCGGGGGGCACGCGCATCTGGAGGTCCTCCGCCAGTTCGCCGAAGCGCCCGTGCCGGGCTGCTCGCTCACCCTGATCTCCGAGCGGCCGCACACGCTCTATTGGGGCATGGTTCCCGGCGTCGTCGCGGGCGACTACGCTCCCGACGCGCCTCTTATTCCGCTCGCTCCCCTCGCCCAAGCGGCGCGCGCGCGGTTCTTGATCGATGAGGTGTGCGGCCTTGACCTCGCTGCCGGCAGGGTGATGCGGAAGGCCGGTGAGCCCGTCCCCTTCGACCTTCTGTCCCTCGACATCGGTGGGGTCGCGGACCTGTCCGTTCCCGGGGTGGCCGAGCATGCGATCCCCACCCGCCCGATGGAACGTCTTCTCGGCTGGCTGGCTGATCTCGATTCCCTTGCGCAGACTGGTCCGCTGCCGGTGATGCTCGCGGTGGTGGGCGGTGGGGCAGCCGGTTGCGAGCTCGCCCTGGCTCTGACCGCCCGCTTGGGCCGAGACATCCGCGTCACACTGAACGCCGCCTCACCCACCCTGCTTCCGGGTTTTCCGTCTGCTGCACGGCGACGCGTCGTCGCTACCCTGGAAGAGAGGCTCGGCAGCGTCGTCACCGGAACACCGGTCGTTGGTCTCGAGAAATCATTCCTCAGCCGCGGCAACCATACCCTGATGCTGGTCGATGCCGTTCTCTGGGCGACCGGAGTTGCCGCGCCGGCTTGGCTGCGCGAGACCGGCCTCGCGCTGGATGCCCGGGGCTTCATACGGGTCGACCGCACCTTGCGCAGCGTCAGCGACCGGCGCGTGTTCGCCGCCGGCGACGTCGCCGCGATCGACGGAGCGATGGTCCCGAAGGCCGGCGTGTGGGCGGTTCGGGCCGGGCCCGTGTTGGCGGAGAATCTCCGTCGCGCGGTGCGCGGAGACCCGCTGCGCGCCTGGCGGCCGCAGCGGCGGGCGCTCGCCCTGATCAACGCGGGATGGCAGACCGCGATCGGAGTGTGGGGCCCGTTCGTCTTCTCGGGACACTGGGTGTGGCGCTGGAAGGACCGGATCGACCGACGCTTCGTCGCGCGCTACCGCCTGCCCGAAGACGAGACCTCGCGGCGCCCCACGCCCGATCGCCTGACCGTCCCTGCTGGCTAGGCGCCTCCCGCTGCGGGCCGCCAGTCGCGGAAGAACGCGGTGCCGATCTCGGCGGATGCGGAGATCAGCATGCGCTGGACCCAGTCGAGGAACTCGTGCAGGCCGACATCGATGATGCGCTCGATCGAGCGCTCCTTGAGCCCCGCCCGCACCTCCTCGAGCCGTTCGGCGGCTGCCGCCACGTTGAGCCCGTAGCGGTGACGCAAGTCGTCGAGCATCGCCTCGGCGCGGCGGATGCACAGCAGGGTCGAGCGCGGGAACGCGCCGTTCAGGAGCAGAAAATCGGCGACTGAGGCCGGGGTGAGACCGCGCGGGTGAACCCTGCGGTAGGCATGATAGCCCGCAGCGACGCGCAGCAGCGCATGCCACTGCGAAAGGTCGAGCGCCGACCCGACGTCGGCGACGCTGGGCAGAAGCAGATGGTACTCGATGTCGAGCAGACGCGTCGTCTGGTCGGCGCGCTCGATTTGTCGCCCGAGTTCGAGAAACGGCCAGCCCTGGTCGCGGTAGAACGTGCCTTCGGTGATGCCGGTCTGCAGCTGCACCGCCTCCTTGATCCGCGTGCAGAGCGAAGAGAGCCGATCGGGAGCGATGTCCTCTTCCGTCAGTGCCGCCACCAAGCCGTGGAACTCGTTCATCTGCCGCCACATCTCGGTGCTGATCAATGGCCGCACGGTGCGGCCGTTGCGGCGGGCGGCGGCCACCGACGCCGGGATCGAGGTCGGCTTGTCGGCATCGAGCAGATAGAAGCGTCGTACCGTGTCGGGCTCGGGCAGGCCGTAACGCTCTCGGAAGAGCGCCTCGTCGGCGTTGATTCGCACCACGCTTTTCCAGGCCTGCGCCGGCCTGCCCGGCGACTCGAAGGTCTGCGTGACGTTGATGACGCGCGCGAGGTTCTCCACCCGCTCGAGAGAGCGCGCCATCCAGAACAGGGATAGAACAGGGATTCGGCGTAACGGGCGAGCAGAGGTACCTTCGACAGCGTGGTCATTCCTGCACCAGCACCCAGGTGTCCTTCGATCCGCCACCTTGCGATGAGTTCGCCACCAGGCTCCCCGCCTTCAGCGCCACCCGCGACAACCCACCGGGCAGGGCCACGTCTCGCGGCCGGTGACAGCGTGGGGTCAAAGGTCGAGATGGCGCGGGCGCAGCCCGTCCACAGTCAGGGTCGGAGCGACCGACAACCCGATCATCGGCTGGCTGATCCAGTTTGCCGGGTCGGCAATGAGCTTGGCCCGCGCCGCCTCGAGGTCCGCCTGCAACGCTCTCGGCCTGATGGTGATGCCGTAGCCACCCAATTCGCCAACGGGCTGCAGCCCAAGCCGCTCGAGATTGACGAGCGCCGCGGCAAGCCCCTCGGGCTCGTGGCAGATGAGCGACTCGCCATAGGCGAGGATCGGTTCCTCGCTGAGAGAGTAGCGGATCATGCGCGGCATGGAGGCATAGATCGCCTTATCGTCGGCGACACCGGTGCCGACGGCATGGGCAAGCGCGATATTCCCCTTCCGCCAGGCACCGACCAGACCAGGCACGCCGAGCAGGAACTTGGGTCGAAACACGGTCGCGTCGAGCAACGTATCGTCGATCCGCCGATGCATCGGGTGTTGAGAAAGAGCCCACGCGTGGTGCGCATGAACACGCGTTCGTTCTCCACCACGAGCTTGGCCCCCTCGACCAGAGGCACCCCCATCTCGCGGGCGAGGACCACGTGCTCGAAATACGCGCTGTTGTAGATGCCGGGCGACAGAAGCACGACCTGCGGACCGTCCACCTCCTGCGGTGCGATGTCGCACAGCGCCTCCAGAAGCTTGATGCCGTAGCCGTCGACGGGCCGGAGTGCGATCCCCTGCATCAGGTCGGGGCGGGCGCGCTGCATGGCGTGGCGATTTTCGATCACGTAGGAGACGCCGGAGGGCGTCCGTGCCTTATCCTCGAGCACACGGAAGATGCCCTGCTCGTCGCGCACAATGTCGATGCCGCAGATGTGCACGGAGGTTCGGAAGCGAACGGAGAACTCCCGCATCTGCGGTCGGTCGTTCGGGTTGCCGAGTACGAGGCCGGCCGGCACGACGCCGTCCTGCAGGATCTTCTGGCCGTGGTAGAGGTCGTGCAGGAACAGATTGAGCGCGCACACCCTCTGCACGACGCCGGCCTCGAGCATCCGCCATTCCCCCGCCGTGATGACACGCGGCACCGGATCGAAGGGCAGGATTCGGTCGATCGCATTCGCCTCGGTGTAAACTGTGAACGTGATGCCGAGGTTGAACAGGTTGCGTTCGGCCTGGGCGGTGCGGCGACGGAAATCGTCGACCGAAAGGGCCGATAGCCGGCGATGGATGAGCCCACGCGCGTCCCCTTCGGCGGGTTACGGCCGGGTCAGTTCGCAGAAGTAGGGCCCAGGATCGTAGCCGTCGAACACGCCCGCCGATGGCGCAAGTGCTGAGGTGTCGAAGCGGGCGTGCAGATCCGTCGACTGTTTCCGGTCACCACCCCGTGGCCGGCGCCTCCCGAACACACCCCACGACAGCGCAATCACGCCTCGGGCCAAGGCGAAACCTTGAACACGCGACCGCTTTGGCCGATAAGAGAAGCAGCTCGGCAGGAATTCTTGACCCGCCTGGCGTCTTTGGTGGGAGTGGGCGATGCGTCACCTCGTTCTCAGCGCCGCCACCTTTGCCGCGATTGGCTTCGGAGCAGCCGAAGCCTTCGCGCAAGCGTGCGTCAACCCGCGCGAGAAGGCGGCGTTCGACCTTCGCGCGTTGCAGACGCATCTGATGGTCGGTGCCCTCTCCTGCGGCATGCACGACCGCTACAATGCCTTCGTCACCCGCTTCCAGTCCGACCTTGCCGGTGCCCATCGCAATCTCAGCGGCTATTTCAACCGCGCGCACGGTGCGCGCGGTCAGCGCGACCTCAACGCCTACATCACGGCGCTGGCCAATGCGCAGTCCCAGGAAGGGATCCGTTACGGCACCGCCTTCTGCGCGCGCGTCGCACCCATGTTCGATCGCGTGATGGCGTCTTCGGGCGGAAGCGATCTCGCCGCGCTTGCGGCGCAGGCCAATCTGCCGCAGGCCTACGCGGTTATACCGTGCGAAGTGCGCGCGGCAGAAACTCCCTCCCGCGGGACGCCGCAGCGTCGTTGAGCTTTTGCACGACTGCGGCAACGCTTTCGGGCCGCGGGGAGCAAGTCCCGTCGTGTTTTGATTGACTCTGCCGCAGCATCTGGCGGGGGTCAGAAACAATAACCTCAGAAACAATAACCTTTGCGCGCCTCGCTCGCAGCCGGCCGGATGAGGCGAACAACAAATGGGGGCGCCGAAGCGCCCCCATCGTTAACCTTGAGAAAGCAGGTTAGCTCAGCGGAGAACGATCTCGACTCGCCGGTTCTGCGGCTCGCGCACATTCGGCCCCGTGGGAACCAGCGGCTGGGTGAAACCGCGGCCGGTGATGACCATCTGCGAGCGCGGAATGCCGCGGCGCTCAAGCTCGGCGGCAACCGCATTGGCGCGGCGCACCGACAAGGCCTGGTTGTAGGCCGCCGTGCCGACCGTGTCGGTGTGGCCGGTGACCTCGATGCGGGTTGCCTGCACGCGCGGCGCATTGGCCGCGGCCTCGGCGATGATCTCGCGTGCCCGGTCGGTTAGAGCGGCGCTGTCGAAGTCGAAGAACACGAGGTAGGTGCGGGCCGGAGCCGGTGCAGCCGCGGGGGCAGGGGCCGGCGCTGGCGGAGGCGGAGGCGGCGTGACGCCGAAGGCGTAGCGCAGGCCGATCAAGAAGGTGTGGTTGTAGTTGTCAGCCTCGACCTTCCCTCCACCTGCGCCGGGCGCAACGCTGAACTCGTTTTTCAGCGTCCCGAAGAACCGATACTCAGCGTTGATGGCCAAGCCCGGCACGGCATCGACCGGCACCGAAAGACCAGCAATGCCCTGGAACGCAAAGTTGTTGTCCGTGTCATCGACCAGCGTGACGCCGGCGCCGCGGACGCTGTCCCAGTTCGTCCACGCCCAGCCGACACCTGCTCCGAGATACGGGAAGAGGAAGCCCAAACCTGGGTCGAAGTCAGCGATGGCGTTCACCATCGCACCATAGGTGCGCTGCTTGCCACCTTCGCTTCCCAACCGAGAACCCCCGAGACGAATGTCACTCACATCATTCTCTCGATAGTTGCCTTCGAGCTCGACTCGGGCACCAAGCCAGGGGGCTAGCCGGCCGAAGCCGTATCCGATGCGACCGATCACCGCCCAACCGCCATCGAACGAGACCTCGCTGTTCGGGCTTGGGGTCGGCTTCAAGGACAAGTCCGAATCCTGCACGATGTTGGACCCGCCCATCAGGCCGATATCGAGCCCGTCCACAGGCTGGGCGCTGGCCAGGGCTGGGATCACTCCCATCGTTGCGGCCAGAAGCGCGGTGCGCAGCTTCATTCTGTCTCTCTCCTTACCCCAACTGGAGCGCGGCACGGGGCGTCGGTACGACCAGCCCATTGCCTCTCCATGATGCTGTTACGGGCACCATACCGAAGTCGGCGCTGTGGTGCAGCGGGGGGCGGAGGATTTTCCCGGGCTGTTGCAGAAAGAGCACAGTGTGGCTCACTTGCGCCCGAGGACGGTCAACGCAACGCCTGCCGAAAGGCCTCAGCCCGGCGTGCGACCTCCTCGGGACGGTCGCCAGGGCGGAACAGAGCGCGTCCCACCGCGAACCCGGCCGCCCCCGAAGCCCGCCAGCCAGAGATCGACTCGACGACGATTCCCCCAACCGCAAGCACCGGCAGGGAAGGAGGCAGAACGGCGCGCACCGCGGCAAGATGGGCAGGCCCTCCTGTCTCGGCCGGGAACAGGGTCAGGGCATCCGCCCCCGCCGCCAGAGCCGACAGCGCCTCGGTCGCCGTGAAGAAGCCGGGCAGGACGACGAGCCCGAGCCGATCGGCGTGCGCGATCACGCGCGCATCGGCATGGGGCATCATGATCAGACGCCCCCCCGCCGCGGCCACCTTTTCGACCTCGGCGATGGTGCGCACCGTGCCCGCGCCGACCAGGATGTCGGCCGGCAAGGCCTCAGTGAGCCGAGCGATCGAGGCGAGAGCGGCCGGCGCACTGAGCGGCACCTCGACCACGCACCAACCGGCCTCGACCACGGCCTTCGCCACCGGCACCACTTCCTCAGGCGTAACACCGCGTAGGATGGCGACGAAGGGGCAGCGGGCAAGCCAGGGCGCAATCCGCGACGTGTCGCTCATGGCCGCATGCCGGGTGGGTGGTGACGGTCGACGGGAAAGGCGCAGGCGAGGCAGGAGGCAGGCGCGCAGCCATCGGGCCCGTACGCGGCCGCGTCGTCGGTCACGCCCGGATCGTGCATCTCCCCGCCTGGCCCCACTCTTAACTCCCCTTCGCCCTGGTACGCAGAGCCTGGGGCCAAGGCGAGGCGACCGAGGCCTGCCGTGCGGTTCCCGCCCAGGCCTGGGCCCTGAGGCCCTTCAGCCGGCTGGCGAGCGACCTCGCCGCCGGCAACGCTGCCTCCGGCCAGGTGACGGCGAAACGCGGCGCCGTGCGCAAAGGGCAAATCGCGCTCCTCGGCACGTCGGTGATCGCCCGGGTGCATCGCCAACGACCGTCCGCGCTTGCTTGACCAGCGGGCGTCAGGCGCCGACTGCGCCGGAAGCGAGTCGCCCGGCACGCGCGATCGCGGCCTCGACCCTTGCCCGAGTCTCGGCAGGCCCAAGGGCCGCCGCCACGTCAAAAATCGGCGGCGAGGTTGTCATCCCAGTCAGCGCCGCGCGCAGGGGCATCGCCACCTCCTTCAGCCTAATGCCCCTCGCCTCGGCAAACGCGCGTGCTGCTGCCTCGAGCGGCGCGGGCTGCCAGGCCACGCCCTGCCAGGCGTCAAGCAGCGAGACCAGCAACGCGCAGGCCGCCGGCGTGAGCAAGGCCTCCGCCTTCGGCTCGAACGGAAGCGGGACGGGATGGGCCAGGAACACCGCCGAGTCGGCCAGCTCCTCGAGCGTGCGCGCCCTTTCCTTGAGCCCTGGCATCAGGGCGCGCAGCCGGCGGGCAACCTCTTCACCCGCAGCGGTTCCGAGGCGGGCTTCGAGCCGCGGCAGAGTCTCGGCCACCAGCCGTTCGTCGTCCGCCCGCCTGAGCCACACCCCGTTCAGATGGAGGAGCTTGGCGTAGTCGAACCGCGCCGCCCCCCGCCCGACATCGGCGAGGTCGAAGATCGCCGCTGCCTCTGCCATGCCGATCACCTCGACGTCGCCGTGCCCCCAACCGAGCCGGAGCAGGTAGTTGGCGACCGCCTCAGGCAGATAGCCCTGGTCGCGGAACTCAAGCACCGACACCGCGCCATGGCGCTTGGAAAGCTTGGCGCCGTCCTGGCCGTGGATCAGCGGGATGTGGGCGAAGGCCGGGCGCTGCCAGCCAAGCGCATCGTAGAGCTGGCACTGGCGGAAGGTGTTGGTCAGATGGTCGTCTCCGCGGATGACATGGGTGATGCCCATGTCGTGGTCGTCCACCACCACGGCGTGCAGGTAGGTGGGACGGCCATCGGAACGGAGGATGATCATGTCGTCGAGTTCGCTGTTGGCGACGCGCACCGTGCCCTGCACCAGATCTTCGACCACCGTCTGACCCTCGCGCGGCACCTTCAGCCGAATCGCACCAGGCACGCCGGGAGGAGCCTCGGACGGGTCGCGGTCGCGCCACGCCCCATCGTAGCGCGGCGGCCGGCCCTCCTTCAGTGCCCGCTCGCGCATTGCCTGCAGCTCCTCCGCCGTTTCGTAGGCGTAGTAGGCCTTGCCGGCCGCGACCAGCGCCCGCGCCACCTCGGCGTGCCGGGCCTCGCGCTGGCGCTGGAACACCGGCGGCTCGTCCGGGGTGAGGCCGAGCCAGTTGAGGCTCTCCAGGATCTGGTCCACCGCGCCCGGAACTTCGCGCGCTGTGTCGGTGTCCTCGATGCGCAGCAGGAACTTCCCCCCGTGGCGGCGGGCGAACAGCCAATTGTAGAGGGCGGTGCGGGCACCGCCGACGTGCAAAAAGCCGGTGGGCGAAGGAGCGAAGCGGGTGACGACCGTCATGCGGGTGCTGATCTCCACCGACGGCGTTAGCATACTCGATCAAGGCGCGGTAAGCTGCACGCGATGGTTGCAGGCCGTTGAGCGTGCTGCAGGTTCCCTCTCCGGGTCCCATCCTCGGGGCCGACCGCCCGGCAGCCCTGCTCGGTCGCCTACTGCCGGCTGCGGCCGCCCCAGGCCCGACGGGGTTCGCGGTCGCATTCGGCGGGGGCATCGCCGTCTACTTCGCCTTGGATCGCGAGCCCGCTGCCTGGGTGGCGATTGCCGCCGGGCTGATCGCCGCCTGCCTTGCCGCACTTACACTGCGAACGCGTCTGATCGCGCTCACGGCGGCAGTGCTCGCCGGCTCGCTCGGCTTCTCAGCCGCCATGCTGCGCACCGCTGCCCAGCCCCCCCTTCTTGATCTGCCGGCGCGCGCGGTGACGGTGGAAGGCGTGGTCGCTTCGGTCGACATCCTGCCGGAGGGTCGGCGCGTCAGGCTGACGAGGCCAACCCTGATGGAAGAGGGAGCCGAGCTTCCGCGTGACCTCAGGATCAGGCTTCACCGATCTGACGTTGAACAAATTTTTCCCGGAGAGAGAGTGCGCGTGCGGGCGCTGATCCGCCCGCCTGCGCCACCCGCTTCCCCCGGCGCTTTCGACTTCCAGCGCCACGCTTTCTTCTCGGGCCTCGGTGGGGTGGGGTTCGCGCTCGCTCCGGCCGAGCGGCTTTCGTCTGCCACCGCTCCTCAACCCTCGGCGAGGCTTGCCGCCCTGCGCCAGACCATCATCCAGCGCGTCCTTGCCGTTCTCGGCGGGACGGAAGGGTCGGTTGCCGCCGCCCTGCTCACCGGCCAGAGGCAGGCGATTCCGGAGCCGGTGCTGGAGGATCTGCGCCGGTCGGGGCTCGCCCACCTGCTCGCCGTCTCGGGCCTGCACGTGGGCATCGTCGCCGGGCTCGCCTATCTCCTCTGCCGCTTTGCCCTCGCACTGTGGCCGCCCCTCCTTCTCCATCTCTCGGCGAAGAAGGTCGCCGCCGTGGTCGGCGTGGCGGCCGGCTTCGGCTACATGCTGCTGACGGGAAGCCAGGTGCCGATGCGTCGGGCGCTGGCGATGGCCGCCTTAGTCGCGCTCGCCGTTCTGCTTGATCGCAGGCTCTCCGCTCTGCGCGCGCTCTCCTTCGCCGCCCTCGTCGTGCTCACGCTGCAGCCGGAGGCGCTGGTCGGCGCGTCGTTCCAGATGAGCTTCGCTGCCGTCCTCACCTTACTCGCCGTGTGGGAGGGGTTGCGGCGAAGCTGGCTCAGCCCTCGCCGCGACCGCGTCCTGCTCGTCCGGCTCGCGGTTGGCTTCGTCGCCCTCCTTCTCACCTCCCTCGTCGCTTCGGCGGCGACCGCACCTTTCGTCGCGCACCATTTCCAGCGCGTTCCCCTTTATGGTCCGGTGGCGAATGCGGTTGCCGTGCCGTTGACGAGCGTCTGGATCATGCCGTGGGGCTTGCTCGCCCTCGGGCTGATGCCGCTTAGCCTTGAGCCTCTGGCGCTCGCACCGATGGGCTGGGGAATTTCGGCCGTGGTGGCAGTGGCCAAGACCGTCTCAGCCTGGCCGCTCGCCGCACCGGCCTTGCCGGCCACACCCTCCTGGACTCCGGCTGCGGCAGGGCTTGGCCTCGTCCTGCTTTGCCTGGCACGCCCCGTGCTCAAGCCGGTCGGCCTCGTTCTGCTCGCCGCCGGCCCTCTCGCGGCGGTGCTTTCACCGCAGCCCGACGGGCTCATTGCACCCGACGGCAGGGCGCTTGCGCTCAGGCTGGAGGGTTCCTGGCATCTGCTGGCTCGGCCTGATGCCGATCGGTTCGTGCTCGCGCAATGGCGGCAGCGCGCGGGCGACGCAGAATTCCTCCCACTCTCTCCGGCCCTTTCCCCCTCGTCCGGCATCCGGTGCGATGGAACCGCCTGCCTGATCGGCCCCGATGAACGGCCGCACGCCATCCTTGTGCTGCGCGAGGGCCACGTCGCCCCGTGGTGCGGACGGGCGCCCCTGATCCTGTCGCTCGAGCCGGTCCGCGGGCGCTGTGCGGCGTCGATCGTGCTCGATCGTTTCGCGCCCTGGCGGAACGGAGCCTATGCCATCTGGTTCGAGGGGCCCGAGATCGTCTCCGACGCAGCCTGGCGGGGTGAGCGGCCCTGGGTCCGCTTCCCCGGCCGTCCCCCGAACGAGGGAAGGTGGCCGTCAGCCCGAAGCCCGACGCACCGCACCGAGGGCGAGCAGCGCAAGACCAAACAAGGCGGCGGCTGCGGGTTCGGGCACGGGAAAGAGGTCGTCGCGCACGCGGACGCCGATATCGGGGTGGTTGCTGAACACGCCGTCCACGCCGCGACCGAAGAAAAGCCGATACGCCTCGGGATCGTCGGTCAGGGTGTAGACGTGCACGAGCAGACCAGCCTGCTGTGCCGTGCGGATGCAGGCCTCGGTCGCTGCCGGGGCATTCACCCCGATCCCGTCGGCAAAAGCGCGAAGGGCGGCGGCCGCCTCCGGCGTAGCCGGGCAGGTCGGAACCGGCGGCAAACCCGTTCCATCCGGCCGGGTGAAGGTGAGAGCAACCAAGGGCAGCTTGGTTTTGGGGCGGAGATACTCCAGCACCGCCGGAATGAAGGACTGGATGAACACCGCTTCGCGGCGTTCGAACAGCCCCTCCCACCTTGGATCCGACAGTTCGGCGAGCAAAGCATCGGCCATCGCGGTGAGGTAGCTCATGCCGTCGGGGCCGAGCGCCTGGGTGAATTTCAGTTCCGGATAAACGCCGACGAGTTGTCCAGTTGCGCGGTAATGCTGATATGCGATCTCAAGAACCTCGGTGAAGGTCGCGACCTTGAAAGGTTCGCTACCATCGTAGAAGCCGTTGCCGGGGAGTGAATACCCTGCCGTGCCGCGCGAACGCGCCGTCAGCTGCCGGATTTCGTCGAGATCGAAGTCGAACACATAGTAGCGGGGCACGCCGCCGACGATGCGGGCCCGATCGGTCCAGCCCTTCGCTGCCGCGACCTCCACGATGTTCGTCGTGGCATTCAGCGTGTCGTCGTGCAGGGCGACAAGTCTGCCGTCGCGGGTGAGGAAAAGGTCAGGCTCGATGAAGTCCGCCCCCTGCCGGATGCCGAGCCGGTAGGCCTCCACCGTGTGTTCGGGCAAATACCCCGAGGCGCCGCGGTGGGCGATCACGATCGGCCGCTCCACCAGAGGGCCGGAGGCGGCTTGAGGTACTGCTGCACCGAGAGCACCGGCGAAGGCGATGGCCGCCATGAGTGATCGACGCATGCGACGTTGCCCCCTTCTGCATGGACATGGTGTGTCAAATGTGTAGCTCTGATTGCGATGGCGTGGGTGACGATCGGGTGACGTTGCAGATACGGTTCAGACGAGGCGCGCCTCGAACGGCAGGCTGCCGTCGGGCGCTTCGATCTCCACCACCCAAAGATCGGGATCGCGCCTCAGCGCCCGGGCCACATAGGTGTCAAGCGCTGCCTCGTCCGCAGGCGCATCCCCGAGCGCGCACAGCCAAGCCGGCCGGCCCTGGCCGTCGCGCGCTTCGATGAAGGGAAAGAGCCCCTCGCGCGCCCTCAGGACCAGCACCACCCCACCCGAATCGGGGTCGCCCTTGCGCAGCACGACAGCGGTGCGCGCTGCGCGATCACATTGCCTGACGAGCGCCTGCACCCAGAACGCCGTCTTCAGCCTCGGATCCACCCTGCCCCTCCCCCGCCAGCGGCTTGAAGCGTCATCAGGCCCCGAATACACCCAGCGCCCTGCAGAGGGCAGAGGGGAACCGATGGCAAGGACGAAGCCAGACAAAGATCCGACCGCCGGCATGAGCGAAGCCAAGCGCGCTTACGAGGCGCGCCGGGCGGAGAAGGCCGGCATGAGCCTCGAGAAGTGGCTGGCGCAAAAGGAGAAGGCCAAGAACAAAAACGGCGAGAGGACGGCGTTGGCTGCGCGGGTATCGCCCGTGCGGGCGGCGAAGAAGCCCGGCGTACTGCGCCGACTGTTCGGCGGCGGCAAGGGCTGAGCCGGCGGTACACGCCGCAACGCGTCCACACCCTCACAGCATGCGCATCAATATGCCATCGCGGCGGATCGCGTGATGCCAGATCGCCGCACCGACGTGCACGACGAGCAGCACCACCAGGGCATAGGCGATCCACGTATGGGTGGTTTGCAGAGCCCGCGCCAGCGTCTCGTCCTTGGCCACCACGGCAGGGATGTCGATGAAACCGAGATAGGCGGTCGCCCCCTGCATCGGGAAGCCCCACGCGTTGGTGGCGAGGAAGCCGAAGATGGGTTGCAGGATCAGCGCGGCATAGAGCATGCCATGCACCGCCTGCGCCCCAACCCGCATCGCAACCGGCAGGTGGGCCGGCAAGGGCGGCGGGGGGTTGGCGATGCGCCAGGCAAGCCGGGCGATCGAGACGAACAGGACCGTCAGCCCCGCACTCTCGTGAATGGCGTAGAAGACGAGCTTCGTCGCGAACGGGTCGGGGTTGATGTACTTGATAACGAACCCGGTGGGCAAAGCGACCAGCATCAGCCCAAGCGTGATCCAATGAAACCACTTCGCAACGACGGTGTACTGTCCGTCCGGGTGCGCGGCATCGGTTCCCGCCAGCAAGCGCGCAGTCGCGTGGCTCATGATCGGTCGTCCCCCCTCGCCACTACCCTCAGCGCCATACATCTGGGCAGGGCAGCGTAAAAGCGTAGACCCGTGACACGGCAGCCAAGGCAATGAGCACGACGTCCGCCCCGACGCGACCGACCGACATGTTGCGCGACCTTGCCGAACCCGACTGGTCTGCGGCCGTCGGCCACCGCTTCGTCTCCGAACTCGCTGGCGGCACCCTCGATCACGCGGTCATGCGCCGCTACTTGGTACAAGATTATCAGTTCCTCGATTCCTTTGTCGCCCTGCTTGGCGCCGCCATTCACGCCGCCCCCGGCCTCGCGCAGCGGATCGTTCTGGGGCGCTTCCTCGGCCTCGTGGTCTCGGACGAGAACACCTATTTCCAGCGCAGTTTCGACGCCCTCGGCGTGCCCGAGGCGGACCGGACAGCCCCCGCCCTGCTTCCACCCACGGCCGGCTTCCAGGCGCTCATGCGCGAAGCGGCGGCGGGGGGGCGATGGGGCGAGATGCTCGCCGTTCTGACGGTCGCCGAGTGGTCCTATCTCACCTGGGCCTCCTCCGTCGCCGACCGCGACCCCGGCTGGTTCGTCTTCCGGGAATGGATCACCCTCCATTCGGGCCCGCGTTTCGAATCCCTCGTTGCATTCCTGCGCGGGGAGCTCGATCGCGCCTGGGAGGCCTCCGGCCAGATCGAACGGGACCGCATCGCCTCCCTGTTTCGGCGCGCAGTCGCCCTCGAGCGTGCGTTCTTCGACGCTGCCTACACGCCCTGAGCGCGAGCCCGTTCACGATTGTCGCCCACGCGGACTGGAGCGGGGCGAAGACCGCGGCAGCAGCGAAGCGCCGCGTCACGGTCTGCCGCCGCGCGGCCGCCGGATGGCGGGTCGAGGCCCCTGCCGCAGTCGCTGAGCCGCTCCGGCTCGTCACCGACCTTGCCCGCAACGCTGAGGGCTTAGGCGGGGCGGCGCTGCTGGGCTTGGATTTCCCGATCGGTCTTCCGCTCGCCTTCGTCCGTCGCGCCGGTCTGCGCGGGAGCGGTTTCCTCAGCTTCCTCGAGGGGGCGTGCGATGGCGCCTTCCTCACCCCTGCCACCACGCTCGACGAGGTCTCGCCGGCCCGGCCCTTCTTTCCCGCCGGCCCTGCCTGTGGGCGCGGACTGAAAGCGGCCTTCCTCGCCCGGCTCGGTCTCGACGCCGAGAGGGCGCTCCGGCTCTGCGACCGGCGCGGCGAGACGGTTCGCGCGGCCTGCGGCCTCTTCTGGACACTGGGGGCGGATCAGGTCGGCAAGGCAGCGATCGCGGGGTGGCGCGAGCTTCTGCTTCCGGCACGACGCCTGGGCCTTCCCATCTCAGTCTGGCCGTTCGAGGGCGACCTCGCCTCCCTTGCCCGCCCCGGTCGGGTCGTGCTGGCGGAGGCCTATCCGGCCGAGGCCTACGCCCGCGTCGGCCTCGCGCGGCCGACCCGGAAGCGCGATCCCGCCTGGCGGGCGGCGCAGGCGGAGGCGATCTTGGCGTTCGCGGCGCAACAGAGTGTGGTGCTGCAGCCGGAGGCGGCAGCGGCGGTGCGCGACGGTTTCGGCCCGTCGCCGGGCGGCGAGGACGCTTTCGATTCGTTCCTCGGTGCGCTCGGTCTGATCCCCGTCGCGGAAGGGCGGCACCCGGAAGCCCCGTCTCTGCCACCCGAGGTGCTGGCGTGGGAGGGGTGGATGCTCGGCCGGATAGATCGTCCAAAACCACAGGATTGGGGATGACTTCGGAGTGCCGGATGGGACGGAAGCGGGCACACTGTGCCAGCCAGCCCGGAGTCGCTCGCCAAGATGATCCTTTCCCTCCGCTGCCTGTCCCGATCAGGTGAGGTGGTCGTTCCCTTCGTCCCCCGCGCCCTCGTCATCGCCGGGCTCACAGGCCGGGATCGGGTGGCGGTGGAGCACCATGTCGAGGAGCTACGCCGGCTCGGCGTTCGCCCCCCTCCGTCCATCCCGGCCTATTTCCGCAACAGCGCGACCCTGCTGACCACGGCGACCGAGATTGAAACCCTCGGCGCCGACAGTTCGGGCGAGGTGGAGTTCGTCCTCGTCTCGCTGCCCGACGGGCTTTGGGTCGGCCTCGGGTCCGACCACACGGACCGCAGGGTGGAATCCTACGCCATCGACGTCGCGAAGCAGCTCTGCCCCAAGCCCATGGCGCCGATCCTGTGGCGCTACGATGAGGTCGCACCGCATTGGGATCGGCTCGTGCTCCGCTCTTGGATCGAGGAAGGAACCCCCCCGCGGCTTGTGCCATACCAGGAGGGCGTGACCGCTGCGATCCGCCGCCCGGAGGAGCTGATCGCCGGTGTCACGGGTGGGGCGCCGCTGCCCGTCGGCACCGTCCTGTTCGGCGGTACCTTCGCCGCGCATGGGGGTATCAGGCCGTCGCCGCGGTTTGAGATGGAGCTCGAGGACCCTGTGCTGGGCCGGGTGATCCGTCACGGGTATCGGGTGCACACGCTGCCGCTGGCCTAAGCGCTCCCGTTCAGCGCGATCCCAAGATCCTTTGCATCAGAACGAGGTCGAGCCAGCGGCCAAACTTGCGGCCAACCTCGGGCAGGAAACCGACGCGAACGAAGCCGAAGCGCGCGTGCAGGCTGAGCGATGGGGCGTTGCCGGCCTCGATGGCGGCGACCATGACATGGACGTGCTGTGCCTCAGCGCGCGCGATCAGGGCAGCGAGCAGCGCCCTGCCATGGCCGCGACCTTGGGCGGTTGGGTGGACGTAGAGCCCGTGTTCCACCGTTTGCGCATAGCCCTCGAAGGGGCGAAAGGGGCCATAGCTCGCAAAGCCACAGACGCGCCCCTCCTCTTCTGCGACCAGCACCGGGAAGCCGGCAGCCCGCCGCTCCGCCATCCAAGCCGCGCGGCTCTCACGGGTGGCGGGTCGGATATTCCAATTCGCTGTCGAGTTCAGGATCGCATCATTGGTGATCTCGAGGATGGCATCGAGATCGGTGTCTGTCGCGTCGCGAATGGTCATGCGGGTCGGGGCTGCGGGGTTGCGCGAAGCTTGCATGCCACCGCCACGCCCCGCTGGCGAGAGGGCACCCCCTGCCCACCACGCCGGTCAGCGTTCCGCCTGCGGCTCCTCGATCGCCTCCAACGTGACCACCGCGACATTCACCAGAAGCTTGCCCGCATTCTCGAAATTCACCGTCACCCGCGCCCCCACCACCGACTGCACCTGGCCCTCGCCCCAGTCGGGCCGGGCCGGGTTTCGCACGCGCATGCCAGGGGCAAGGGGGCAGCTCATGTCCTGAAGATGCAGGCCCGCCCGCCGCTCGCCAAGTGGCCGGCGGGCTCAGCGACGCCACGGCAGACGGCGCCGCGGAGGGGGCAAGCCCTGGCCCCAGGGCGTGTCACCCCAAAGCGGAAGGGCGGGACGCAGAACCACCGTCGCTTCGCGCAACGCGGCCACCCGCTCGGCGATCGTCGGGTGGGTGCGGAAGAGCCGCAGCCACCACGGACCACGGCTGGCGAGACGCTCGAAATCGTCGCCCTGGATTTGTTCGAGGGTGAGCAGGGCGGAGGCGAGTCCCTGCGGGTCCCCTGTCAGCTCCACGGCACGCGCATCGGCGAGGAATTCGCGCGTGCGCGACAGCGACAGGGTCAACAGGTCCGCAAGCAAGGGGGCAACGATCAGAAGGGCGGGAAGAAGCGGGTGCGCGCCCATCGCCCCGGTTCCCCACAGAAGAAGAACGAGCAGCCCCGCCTGGGCCATCGCTCGGGTGATGGCGGAAGCTTGCGCGGCGAGGCGCATGACGATGAGATCGCCGTGTCGGATGTGGCTGACCTCGTGCGCCAGCACCCCGGCAAGCTCGGCGGGAGTGAGGATCTCGACCAGGGAGCGGGTGAAGCCGATGCCGGGCTTCTCCGTCGTGCCGGCTGCCATGGCCTGCAGCACGGGCTGCGGCAGCAGATAAAGAGTGGGGGCCACTGCCAACCCCGCCCGCCGCGACAGCTCCGCAACCAAGGCGAACAGGCCCGGTGCGGCGGAGGGGCTAAGCCGCACCGCCCCATACCCGTGGACGAACACGGCATCCGCAGGCAGGGCGCCAAAGGCGAGCCCAGCCGCCATCATCGCCGCCCCGATCACCAGCCCCTCAGGCCCCGCCGCCAGCCAGCCGATCGCGGCAGCGAGCAGCAGGAGCGCGATGAGGGTGAGTGCCGTCTCAAGCCGGTTCCGCCTCTGCAGGCGGGCGAGCGTGGCGGCATCGACGGCGAGGTGGAGCATGCGCAACCCTCTCGTTCTTGCAACATTACTGCAGACGGCGCGCCGCCTACTCGCTCAAGGCTGCCACGGCGGCGTCCTGCTCTGAGATACTTTGGGGGCATCGTCTTCACGACCCCGGAAGGCAACACCAAGCGGACAAAACATGTGGAAGATGCGCATCGAGGACAGTTTCGTTGCGCTGGTCACGCCGTGTAACGCAGATGGCACGGCGGACTTCGGGGCCTTCGGCGAACTCCTCGCTTGGCAGCAGGCGAACGGCACGGCGGCGGTCCTCATCATGGGCTCGACCGGTGCGGTGTCCCTTCTGTCGACGGAGGAGCGTCTGCGCATCGTCGAGGAGACCATCCGCTTCCGTTGTGGCGGCATGAAGGTCTTCTACCGGTACACGGGAAACAACACGTGCCCCTCCTGCAGTTCATGATGGACTCGGCGATCAACCCGGTGGCGGTGAAGTCGCTGATGCGGGCGGTCGGCCTGCCGGTTGGACCGCTGCGTCGGCCGCACCAATCGCTACCGCCGGCTGACCTAGCGCGCGAGCTCGAGATGGTGCGCCTGCTGGGTCTCGATCGGCGCTAGGGCTGGCGCTGCCCCATCGCGTGGCTCTCGCCGCGGAGTGCCCGCGATGGTGTTCCGCCGCCACCTGCTCGCTGCGCCCCTCGTTGCGACCAACGTTGCGCTGGCGCTCCCTTTCCTGTCGCGCGCCCACGCTGCGACCACGCTCAGGCTTCACACGCTGGTGACCGCGCCACGCCAGTGCAACACGGCGGCGGAATGGTTCAGCCTGGAACTGGCGCGCCGCACGAAGGGCGCGCTGCGTTCGACCCGGTTCCCTTCCGCCCAGCTCGGCACCGATCGCGCTGTGCGCGATGAAATGCGTCTCGGCACGATCGACGTGATGATCTCCACCACCAACACCGCGTCGCGCAACTTGCGGCCTGCACCGTGTTCTCCCTCGCCTATCTGATTCGGGACTACGAGTCGTTCCGCCGCGCGCTGCGCCCGAAGAAGTCGCCCCTTCAGCCTCACGCGCCATCAGATCCAGGTCGGGCACTTCACAGCCTCCGCCCGCAACCTCGGTCGGCTCGCGGAACCGCAGCGCACGGTCCTGCACGCGGTTGCTGCCGAGGCGATGGAGATCGGAACGCGCGCCGGCATCGAAGCGGACGAGACCGTCCTGCAGCGCGTACGGACCGGGTTCGGAGGCTGGATCCATGTCCATGAGCCGGACCGCGAAGCCTCTGCGCGCGTGCTCGCGGCTTTGCACAAGCAACCTCGCGTGGTCGCCGCCTCCGGCATCTACGGCTGACGCGTTGCCTATCTCGGGGCTGGACCTGCCATCACGCGCTTTCTGCTCGGCATTGCCGATAGCTACTGGGGCCTGATGCCGCTTCCGGTCACCTTCCTGCTCGTCATCGGCATTCCGCGCGATCCGATCCGGGCGGTGCTGATCTTCCTGCCGGTGATCTTGGCGGTCAGAGAAGCGGCGGGGCCACACCCCATCCAGTTCGGGGTGATCGCTGTGACGGTTCTCGCACTGGGGCTTCTCACAGCCCGCCCCTCTCCATCTGTCTTCTCGTCGCCGCCCAGATCGCCGAGACGTCGGAGCCGCACGCGTTCCGGCACGCCTTGCCCATCATCGGCGTGACGCTGTTGGTTGTCCTCGTGCTCATCGCGTGGCCGAAGGTCGCGCTTGCGCTCCCCCGTCTGCTGTTCCCCGAGGTGTTCCCGGGCTCGGGAGCAGGCTAAAGGGCTGCCACCCAGGTCGGCGTTGCTGCGAGGAGTGCATGTCCGAGAGTTCGTCTCCCATCCATCCCGTCATCCTCTCCGGCGGGTCGGGCACCCGGCTCTGGCCGGCAAGCCGCGAGAGTTATCCGAAACAACTCCTACCCTTGGTCTCGGAGAGGCCGATGATCGTCGAGACCGCGCTCCGGGCTCCCACTTCTGCAAGCTTCGCGCCGCCGATCGTGGTCTGCAACGAGGCCCATCGCTTCATCATCGCCGAACAGCTGCGTGAGGCAGGGATCGGGGGCGCGCGCATCGTGCTGGAGCCAGAAGGGCGCAACAGCGCCCCCGCGATCGCCGCCGCTGCCCTGCTCGTGGCGGAGACCGACCCGCACGCCGTGCTGTGGATGATGGCTGCCGATGCGGTGATCGACGACGTCGCCGCCCTGCATGCGGCGGCGGCAACGGCAGCGCGGGCGGCGCGGGCCGGCCGGATCGTCACCTTCGGCATCACCCCCACCCGGGCGGAAACCGGCTACGGCTGGATCGCGCTGGGCGAACCGATCACCGAGGTCGAGGGGTGCTTCGCGGTCGCTCGCTTTATCGAGAAGCCGGATGCGACCACAGCGCAGCAGCTTTTGGAAGCGGGCGGCATGTTCTGGAACAGCGGCATGTTCGTCTTCACCGCGGACACCTTGCTTGCCGAAATGGAGCGCCTCGCCCCTGAGGTGATGCGCGCGGTGCGCGAGGCGGTGGCGGGGCGGAGCGTTGATCTCGACTTCATCCGGCTCGACGCCTCCTTCACCGCCTCGCCAGCGATCAGCCTCGACTACGCGGTCGCTGAGAAGACGGACCGGGCGGCGGTGGTGCCCTGCAGCTTCGGCTGGTCGGACGTCGGGTCGTGGGCCGCGCTGTGGGAGCTCGCGCCGCGCGATGCCGCCGGCAACGCCGCCATCGGCACCGTGCTGATCGAGGACTGCAAAGGGTCGTATGTGCGCAGCCATGGCCCCCTCGTCGCTGCGCTCGGGCTCACGGACACCGTCGTCGTCGCCGAGGACGATGCGGTTCTCGTGGTTCCGCGCGCGCGCGCGCAGGACGTCAAGCGGATCGTCGATCGGCTGAGAGCCGAACGGCGGAGGGAGGCCACCGAACATCGCCGAATTTACCGCCCGTGGGGTTTCTACGAGGGGCTGATCGCCGGCGAGCGTTTCCAGGTGAAGCGCATTGTGGTACGGCCCGGACGGAGGCTTTCGCTGCAGAAACACTACCATCGGGCCGAGCACTGGGTGGTGGTAAACGGCACCGCGCTCGTCACGCGCGACAATGAACAGATCCTGCTGCGTGAGAACGAGAGCGTCTATCTGCCACTTGGCTGCGTGCACCGCCTCGAGAATCCGGGCAAAATTCCGCTCGCCTTGATTGAGGTGCAGTCGGGCGCCTATCTTGGCGAGGACGACATCGTGCGGCTTGAGGACGTGTACGGGAGGGCGTGAGCGGCTACCGCGCCTTCTTGGGGGCTGCCCCCTTGCCCAGCGCGCGGGCGCGCGCCGAGGCCGCCTTCGGCTTGGCAGTATCCTTTTTCGGTGTCGGCTTGCGCCTGGCCGCATCGGCGCGGATGGCGGAGAGCGTGGTGCGGGTGGTGATCTGATCGGGGTTCATCCGGATCTCGACAATCGCGGGCTTGCCAGAGGCGACCGCCCGCTCCACTGCCGGCACGAACTCCTCGGTCGCCTGCACCACCTCGCCGTGGCCACCGAAGGCATCGATGAAGCGGGCGAAATCGGGGTTCGTGAGCGCCGTGCCGGACACCCGGCCGGGATACTCGCGTTCCTGATGCATGCGGATGGTGCCGTACATCTGGTTGTTGAACACCAGCACCACCGGATTGACGCCGTGGTGGAAGGCGGTGGCGATTTCCTGCCCCGTCATCAGCATCGACCCGTCTCCAGTCATGCTGATCACGACACGATCCGGATGGAGAAGCTTGGCCGCGATCCCAGCCGGAACGGAATAGCCCATCGCGCCGCAACAGGGCCCGATCAGCCGCTGGGTGGCGCGATAGTTGATGAACCGCACGCCCCAGCCGGAGAAGTTGCCGGCATCGGTGGTGACGATCGCATTCTCGGGCAGCATCGACTCCAGCGCGCGCATGCACGCAGCGAGATTGAGCGGACCGTCATAGTTGGGAATTTCTGTCGACCAGGCGAGGCGATTGGCGCGCAGCGCCTTCGTCCAATCGTGCCAGGCGGGGGGAACGGGCTCCATCGCCGCTGCAGCGGCGGCGAAGGCGTTGAGATCGGCAAGGATGGGCAGGTCGGCCCGATAGACTCGGCTCAGTTCCGCCCCGTCCGGCATTACGTGCACGAAGGGCACGCCCATCGCTGGCGGTGTGAACAGTGTGTAGCCCTGCGTGACCGGCTCGCCGAGGCGCGAGCCGACGGAGATGATGAGATCGGCCTCCCGCACGGCAGCAAACAGGGCGGGGTCGCCGCCATAGCCGAGATCGCCCACGTACTGGTCGAGCGTGTTGTCGACACAGGACTGACGACGGAAGCCGACCGCGGTGGGCAGATCGTTCGCCGTGATCCAGCGCGCGAGATCCTGCCGCCCTTGCTCCGTCCATGCCGCTCCCTGGCCGAGGATGACGAGGGGGCGTCTGGCTCGCCCGAGCATCCGTCGCAGTTCCGCCATCGCCGCCGGATCTGGCAACGCGCGCGGAACGATGACGGGCCGCGGGTCGGCGACCGTCACCACGTCAGTCTGCATGTCCTCGGGGATCGCCACAACGACAGGGCCCGGCCGCCCCGAGACCGCAACCTGGAACGCATGCGCGACGAGCTCCGGGATCCTGGCCGCGTCGTCGATCTGCACCACCCATTTCGCCATCGCGCTGAAGAAGCGGCGGTGATCGACCTCCTGGAAGGCGTCGCGATCCATGTCGCCGCGCGGCACCTGGCCGACGAAGAGCACGAGCGGCGTGCTGTCCTGTTGCGCGATGTGCACGCCGATTGAGCCGTGGCAGGCACCGGGACCGCGGGTGACGATCGCCACCCCGGGCCGCCCGGTGAGCTTGCCATACGCCTCGGCCATGTTCACCGCCGCCCCTTCGAAGCGGCAGGTGATGGTGCGGATGGCAGCGCGGTTCTCATAAAGACCGTCGAGCAGGGCGAGAAAACTCTCGCCCGCCACCTGAAACACGTGCGTCACGCCGAGCACGCGCAACGCATCAGCCAAGACGCGCCCCCCCTGTCGCGGCACGAGGCGCGGCCCGTGCGCTGCCGTCGCCATCGCTCCCTTCGCCTCGGCGTAGCCCATCGCGTTGCACTCCTCCCTCGCGCGCGTCGACCTTACCAGCGCGCTGACGAAGGCAAAACAGAGACGCCGGTCGGGCCGTCGCGGCGCAGCGCAAGCCACACGAGAGAGGCCGCAAGACACGCGGCCGAGATGGCGATTGCAAGGTCGTAGCCGCGCGGATCCCACCCGCCTGATGCCGTGCGCGGGAAGAGATCGAGCACGAAGCCGATGCCCTGCTGCATGACGAACACCAGCAGCAGCATCAGAGCATTGATGGTGGTCGAGACCCGCCCTGTCTCGCTGCCCGCGAAGCGCGCCCCCACCAGCATGTAGCCCACAGGCCCGACCGAAGCGAGGCAAGGCCAGGCGAACCACAACCATGGCCACATCGCTGGGATGCGGGCGATGAGAAGCCCATGCATGAGGAGAAGACCGAAGGCGCAGGAGACCAGCAAGGCAAGCGGGTGGGCGCCGGCGCGGACGAGCGCCGAGTGCAGGCTGCCGGACGCGAAGGAGCCGAGGGTGAGCCCGACGGCGTAGACGAACAGCACCTCGGCTCTGGCCTTCGCATCAAGCCCTGCCACATCGCGCAACCAAGGCCCCGCCCACAAGCCCTGCCAGACGAAGTTCAGGGCGGACAGCATCGCCACCAGGGGAACGAGCCGAAGGAAGGAGGGGTGAGCGACGATGCGCCGCACCATCCGCAGCTCGTCCACAATTCCGCCGGCCGAGCGTTCCCGCAGCGGCAGGTCAGGGACCGAGCGCCAGATCCAAACCCCCGCCAACACCGCAACCGCGGAGTCGGCGAGGAACACACCGCGCCAACCGATGGCCGCGTTCGCCCATTCCACCGGCACGGTGGCGATGATGCCGCCCAAGGACGAGAGGGCCACACACCATCCCGTCACTGCCGCCACACGGTCGGCGGGAAACCAGGCGCGCGTCGCCTTCAGCTGAGCCATCAAGGCCGCAGCGACTCCCGCGCCCATCAGCACGCGCCCGACGATCAGCGAGACGAAGCCGGAGGCGGCGGCAAAGACAAGGGCGCCGACGGCGATCACCCCCATCAACGCCGTCTGAACGCGTCGCGGCCCGAAACGGTCGAGAGCGGCACCGACGGGGAGTTGCGCGAGCCCGTAGGCAGCGAAGAACACTGCGCCGAGGAGGCCGAGATCGGCCGCGCTGAGCCCGAAGCGGGCGGCGAGTTCGGGCCCGATCACCGCGGTGATGGCGCGATTGAGTTGATTGAGCCCAGCGCCGGCGGCGAGTGGGAGAGAGATGCGGCGAAACGCCGGCCAAATCGAGCCTTCAGACGCGCGCAACGCCATCGCACCCTTCACCCCTGGCTCGTCGCCCCGGCGTCACTCGGCCGGAAGAGGAGGCGGACCCGGACGTTCGATGGCGGAAAGCCGGCGTGCGATCTCTCCCACCGGTCGCGTGTAGGGGGCGAGCAGGAGATAGAGCGCAGGGATGGCGTAGAGGGTGACCAGAGTGGACAGAGTCATGCCGCCGATCACCACCACGCCCAATGCCTCGCGGCTCTCCGCCCCCGCTCCGGTCGCGGCGGCGAGCGGCCAGGCACCGAGGATGGTGGAGATGGTGGTCATCAGGATCGGCCGCAGGCGCGCCACCGAGGCTTCTAGAACGGCGTCGCGCACGCTCTTCCCCTCGTCGCGCAACTGGTTGGCGAACTCGACCACCAGGATGCCGTTCTTCGCCATCAGCCCGATCAACAACACAAGCCCGATCTGGCTGAAGATGTTGAGCGAGAGCCCGAGCAGATGGAGCGACAACAGGCCTCCGGTCACCGCAAGCGGTGTGGAGAGCATGATGATAAGGGGGTGGATGAAACTCTCGAACTGCGCGGCAAGCACGAGATAGACGATGAGCAGGGCGAGCCCGAAGGTCAGCATCAGAGCAGACGAGCCTTCGAGATACTCGCGACTCTGCCCGCGCCAGGTGAGCCTCGCCTCGGGCGGCAGCACAGCACGCGCCGCCGCCTCGATTGCTGCCATGCCGTCGCCGAGCGCGACGTTCGGGGCGAGGTTGGCGCTGATGGTGATCGAACGCAGCCGGTCCTCGCGATTGAGCGCCTGCGGCCGCGCCCGTTCAGACAGCGTGACGAGATTGGAGAGAGGAATCAGCGCACCGGAGCCAGAGCGGACGAAGATGTGCTGCAGATCATAGGGTGTGGCGCGATCCTCGGCCTGCGCCTGAATCAGCACGCGATACTCGTTGCCGCGTTCGACAAAGGTGCCGACCTCGCGCGCGCCCAACATGGTCTCGAGCGTGCGCCCGATGGTCTGGATGGAGATGCCGAGATCAGCCGCGCGCCGGCGGTCGATCTCCACCCGCACCTCCGGTTTCGTCTCCCGGAAGTTGCTGTCGAGGTTGACGAGCAGGGGCGATTGGCGGGCACGTTCGATCACCGCATCGCGCCAGCGCACCAGCGTATCGTAATCGGGCCCCTGGATGACGAGCTGGATCGGCGCCTGAAAGCCGCGCGTGCCGAGAGAGCCGGGGTTGACGGCGAAGGCGCGCACGCCAGGAATGTTCGCCACCTGCGGGAAGATTTCCGCCGTCAGCTGCTGCTGCTTCACCGTGCGCTGCTCCCACGGCACGAGCCGGAGGAACACGGTTGCCGTATTGGCCACCGCTGGGCGCTGGAAGCCGCCGATGGAGGCAAACACGACCTGGCCCACGCCGCGCTCGACGTACGGAATGAGAATATCTTCAATCTTCATCACGTGCTCGCGCGTGTAGGCGAATGAGGCGCCTTCCGGAGCGGTGACGGGAACCACGACCACCCCCCTGTCCTCGGTCGGGGCGAATTCCCTCGGCAGCACCTGGAACAACGAGACGGCGAGCAAGGACAGAAGCCCCGCCCCAGCGACCACCAGAAGCGGGGCGCGCAATGCCCGGTCTAGAGTCCAGCGGAAGCCCGCGTTCAGGCCCTGGAATACCGGCTCCGTCCAGCGCACGAGCTGCCCCTCGCCCGCGTGCGGCTTGAGCACGCGCGAACAGAGCATCGGCGTAAACGAGAGCGCGACGAACCCAGAGATCATCACCGAAACGGCAAGAGCGAAGCCGAACTCAGAGAAGAGACGCCCCGCCTGGCCCTCGAGGAAGGAGATCGGCAGAAAGACCGAGACGAGAACGAGGGTGGTCGCGATCACCGCGAACGCAATCTGTCGCGCGCCGAGGAAGGCGGCAACCAGAGGCTCCTCGCCCTGCTCGATACGGCGATGGATGTTCTCCAGCACGACGATCGCGTCATCGACCACGATGCCGATCGCGAGCACCATGCCGAGGAGTGTCAGCACATTGAGCGAGAAGCCCATGAGCGCGAGCCCGATGAACGAGCCGATCAGCGAAACCGGAATCACCACCGCTGGGATGAAAGTCGCGCGTAAGGAGCGTAGGAAGACGAAGATCACCCCGATCACCATCGCGATGGCGATGAACAGGGCGTGGAACACCTCGTAGATCGACTGCGCGATGAACAGGCTTTCGTCGTAGCCATAGACGACGGTGATACCCTCAGGCAGGGCAGGCTTCAGCCGTTCGATCTCCGCCCTCACGCCCTGGGCCACGGACAGCGTGTTGGCGGTCGATTGTCGCTGGATGCCAAGCCCGATGGCAGCGCGGCGCATCAGGCGAAGCTCGCCCCGCTCGTCCTCGGGCGCGATCTCGACCCGCGCCACGTCGCCGAGCAACACTTGGCCGCCTGCACGCTGGGCGACGATGACGCTGCGAAACTGCTCCGGCGTGGCGAGGCGGGTGTCGGTGCGCACGGTGAACTCGCGCGCGAGGCTTTCCAGACGCCCGCCAGGGAGTTCGACATTCTCGCGCCGGATCGCGGCCTCGATGTCGTCCACGGTCAGGCCCCTCGCTGCCATCGCGCGGCGATCGAGCCAGATCCGCATCGCTTTGCGCCGTTCGCCGCCGATGATGACGTTCGCCACCCCGTCCACGGTCGAGAGGCGATCGACCATCAGCGTGCGCGCGATGTCGGTGAGTTCGAGCCCCGAATGGCGGTCGGACACGAGAGTAGCCCACAGGATCGCGCGCGCATCGGCGTCCTGCTTCGCCACCACAGGTTGGTCCGCCGTCTCGGGGAGGCGATTGAGCACCCGCGCCACGCGGTCGCGCACATCGTTCGCCGCGGCATCGACGTCGCGCCCGAGCCGGAACTCGATCGTCACCTGCGAACGTTCGTCGCGCGAGGTAGAGGAGATCATCTTGATCCCCTCGATGCCAGCGATCGCCCCCTCGATGATCTCCGTCACCTGCGTTTCCACCACCGGGGCCGCTGCACCGCGATAGGTGGTGGTGACGGAGACGATGGGGGGGTCAATCGCCGGCAGTTCGCGCACCGGCAGGCGCAGGAAGGAGGCGATGCCCAGCACGACGAGGAGCAGCGACATCACGGTCGCGAACACAGGGCGCTTGATCGAGATGTCGGAGAGAACCATGCCGAGCGGTCCCCGCCCTGCCCCCGCCCTTCAGCTCAGCGGCCGGCGAAGCGTTTCGGTGACGTTCACCGGCACGCCGTTGCGCAGACGTTGCAGCCCGCGCACCACCACTTCCTCATTGGGCGCTAGCCCCTCCAAGATCTCAACCTCGCCGGGAAGCCGTGTGCCGAGCTTCACCTGCTGGCGGACGGCGCGACCTTGGCGGACGGCGTAGACGTAGGCGCGGTCGCCCACGGGGTCGATCGCCTCCTCGGGCACGAGCAAGGCGGAAGGGCGTTCCGCGAGTGTGAGCACGATATTAAGAAAGAGGCCCGGGCGGAGCGTCTCGTCCGGATTGTCGAACTCGGCGATCGCGCGAATGGAGCGGGTCGCGGGATCGATGCGGGTGTCGATTGCCGTCACCTCGCCCACGAAGGTGCGCGCACCGAAGGCGGGCGAGGTGGCGACCACCGGCTGGCCCAAGGCGAGGCGGGCGACGAACACCTCGGGCACGGCGAACTCCACCCTGATCCTGGAAAGGTCATCGAGCGTGGTGATCGCGGTCCCCGGCTGGATCAGCGCGCCCAGGCTTACCTGCCGAAGCCCCACACGACCGGAGAAGGGGGCGATGATCTTCATCTCCTCAATCCTCGCCTGCGCCTCGCGCACCTGCGCCTCGGCCTGGCGCAGCGCGGCCTCGAGCTGGTCGATCTGCGCTTCGGGCACGGACTGGGTGGCGCGCAGCTGGCGGGCGCGGGCAAGCCTCGTTCGCGCATCATCGGCGGCCGCTCGTGCACGGTCGTAGGCAGCGACCTGGGCCGAGCGGTCGAGCTCGACCAGCACCTCACCCGCCTTTACCATCTGCCCCTCTGCGAAGTGGATGGCGACGACGATGCCGGAGACGCGGCTTGTTACCGTCACCGCCTCGCGGGCGCGGGCAGTGCCAACGGACTCCACCTGTTCCACAAGCGAAGCGACCCTGACCGGAGCGGTGACCACCTCGATGCCTGCCCCGGCAGGCGGGCGCGGCGGCCCCGCCTCCCTGGCCGGCGTCAGGCCGAGCAGCTTCATCGGATCGGGCAGGCCAATCCGATCCCCATACAGCCACCAGCCAGCCCCGGCTCCGGCGGCGAGTGCGAGAATGACAATCTGTGTCGCAAGGCGCATCCGCGCGCAGTCCCTTTCCCATTCGGACGCGACGATGGCACCCAGGCCTCGGAGGAACAATCTCCCAAAAGGTCACAAAGGCGCGCCCGAACGTAACGACTCATGACGAGGGCGCGAGGAGGCGCCAGATCACCTCCGCGCGAACCGGCATCGCAAGAGGAAGGGCTGAGGACGGAACACCAGCGGATCGGAGCGCATCGGACACGGCGTTCATCACCGCCGGCAAAGACCCCGCACACCCCGCCTCGCCCGCCCCCTTCAGCCCGAGCGGGTTGGTCTGGCAGGGAATTTCGACCGTCTCCCAAACCAGTTCGGGGAGATCATCCGCGCGCGGCAGAGCGTAGTCCATGAATGAGGCGGTAACGAGCTGGCCGGTCTCGGCCTCGTACGCAAGACCCTCGAGCAGCACCTGCCCCGCGCCTTGGGCGATCGCCCCCACCACCTGCCCGCGCAGGGTAAGCGGGTTCACCACGACTCCGAAATCGTTCACCGCCGTGTAGCGCTCAAGGCGCACCACACCTGTCGCGCGATCGATCTCCACCTCAGCGACATGGCAGCCGTTCGGGAAATTGGCCACACGCTGCGTGGGGTGGGCGGATGCTTCGAGGCCGAGGCTCTCCTCCTCCGGCACCAAGGCGGGGTTCCACGCTGCGCGCGCAACTTCGCTGAGCGTCACCAGGCGATCCGTGCCAGCGACGCGGAAGGTGCCGCGCGCGACAGTGATGTCCTCCGGCGCAACCTCGAGGAGCGCGGCGGCGATCCGTTTCGCCTTCGCCTCGATTGCCTCAGCCGCGCGGAACACGCCAACCGCAGCGAGGGTAAGCGACCGCGACCCCGCCGTGCCGGATGCGTAGCCGGTAAGGTCAGAATCCCCCTGCACCACGCGGATGCGCTCAAACGGCACGCCAAGCCGGTGATGCAGTACCTGGGCGAACACTGTTTCGTGCGGCTGACCGTTCGAAACGGCAGAGGTTATGAGCGTGACCCCGCCCTCGCGATCGAACATGAGCTGAACGCGTCCGTCGCGAAAGCCAGACGGCTCGACGTAGCAGCCGATGCCTAGGCCCCTGAGTTTTCCCGCACGCTCAGCAGTGGCGCGACGGGCCGGGAACCCGGCTCGGTCGGCGAGGTCCAGAGCGCGTTCGAGCAGACGGGGAAAGTCGCCGCTGTCGTAGACCTGGCCGGTTGGCGTTCGATACGGCATCGCCGCGGGCGGAACCAGGTTTCGCCGGCGAAGCTCCGCCGGGTCGAGGCCGAGCTCCGCCGCTGCCTGGTCGATCGCCACCTCGAGCGCATAGGCCGCCTCAGGCTTGCCCGCGCCGCGATAGGCGTCGATCGGTGCGGTGGTGGTAAGATACCCTTCGGAGCGGATGTGGAAGGCCGGGATGCGGTAGGGACCAACGGCGATGCGCGGGCCGCCGATGGTGCCGATGGCAGGACCGAACCCGACGCAGTAGGCGCCGAGATCGGATAGCCACAGCCAGCGCACGGCCATGATGCGCGCCTCGGCGTCGAGAGCGAGCGTGATCGTGATCTCGTGCGCGCGCCCGGCACTGTCCGAGAGGAACGCTTCCGTGCGCTCCGCCTGCCAGCGGATGGGCTTTCCCAAGCGTTCGGCCGCGTGCAACAGCGCCACATGCTCGGGGTAGGCGTGGTTCTTCATGCCGAACCCGCCGCCGACATCGGGGGTGAGGACGCGCAAGGCGGAAGCCGAGATGCCGCCGAGCCCGTGCTGGGTCAGTTCCGTATGCGCCTCCGTCGTGCCTTGGGTGGCGGTGATGAGAGTAAAGCGCCGCGCGACCGGATCCCATTGCGCGATCGCGCCGCGCGTCTCCAGCGGGGCGGCGGTGACGCGGCTGATCGGCACGCGGGTGGTGACGAGACGCGCGGCGGCGGCGAAGGCGCGCGCGACCGCGGCCTCATCGCCAGCTTCCCAGAGGTGGACGCGATTGCCCGGCACCTCCGCATGGAGAGCGGGAGCCTCGCGCGCGGCGGCGATCCCGATCACCGGTGCGAGCGGGCGCCAGTCAATCGCCACCGCCTCCACCCCATCCAACGCCGCAGCCGCGGTTTCCGCCACCACCATCGCCACCGCCTCGCCGACGAACCGCGCCCGGTCGTGCGGCAGGGCGAATCGCGGCGGATAGCGCGCCGGCGTGCCATCGGCCTGCAGAAAGGAGAGCAGGCAGGGAAGAGCGCCTCTGCCCGCGCGGCGCAGATCCTCCCCGGTGACGACGGCGACCACGCCCGGTACCCCGCGTGCGGCCGACACATCGATGCCGGCGATTTCGGCATGCGCGTACGGCGAGCGCACGAACCGGGCAAACAGGGCATCGCGCGGGGCAAGGTCATCGGTGAAACGACCCTGGCCGCGCAGGAGGCGGTCGTCCTCAACGCGGCGGACCGAACTGCCGATCCCGAAGCCAGCGATGGTGCCGCGATCGCTCACGCTGCCACCCTGATGCAGCGCGCCATATGGCGCGAGGGAAGGTGCTTCTCCTCTGGCAGGCGCTCGCGGCAGACAGCCTCGGCAAAGGCGCAGCGTGGAGCGAAGGCGCAGCCCGGCGGCAGGCGGGAGAGGTCGGGCGGAGCACCGGGAATGGCCGCAAGCCGGGTGCCGCGCAGCCCGGCATGCACGGTGCTGCCCATCAGCCCCTGCGTGTAGGGGTGAAGCGGGCGCTTCATCACCTCCCCAACCTCGCCCGCTTCCACGAAACGCCCGGCATACATCACCGCCACCCGATCGGCGATCTCCCCGGCGACGCCGAGATCGTGGGTGACGAAGACCACTCCCATGCCGAGCTCCTCCTTCAGCCTCCGCAACAGCAGCAGGATCTGGATCTGCACCGTGGCATCGAGCGCGGTCGTGGGCTCGTCGGCGAGCAGGAGTTTGGGGCGGCAGGCAAGCGCGATCGCGATCATCGCCCGCTGGCGAAGCCCGCCGGAAAGCTCGTGCGGGTAGGCGGAGAGCCGACGCCTAGCGGAGGGGATCTGCACGAGCTCAAGGAGTTCGAGAGCGCGCCTGTCCGCCTCTGCCCGGCTCACGCCCTCGTGGCGGACGATGGTCTCGGCGATCTGGGTGCCGATGGTGAACACCGGGTCGAGCGCGGTCATCGGCTCCTGGAAGATCATCGACACCACGCTACCACGGAATTCCTCGAGTGCCGTGGGCGAGAGCGCGAGCACGTCGTGCCCCGCGATGCGCACGGCTCCCTCGATCACGGTCCGCTTGGCGGGAAGGAGCCGCATCAGCGCACGCAGAGTTACCGATTTCCCGCAGCCGGATTCGCCCAGGATGACCAGCACCTCGCCGGGCGCGAGCGTGAATGAGACGCCGTTCACCGCGTGCACCGTGGCCTCGCGCGAGACGAAGCGCACGGTGAGATCGCGCACCTCCGCGAGGGGAGTGGTCACTCGTTCCGGCTGCGTGTCGTTGCTAACGATCACCCTTGTCGTCATCAGGCCCTCGCCGGCGCTAAGCTGTGGCCTGAGCCTGCGACCATCATATGGCAGGCGGCGAGGTGTGCATCGCCCGCGAAGGAGCCCGATAGGGCGGGTTCGCGTTCGGCGCACACGCCTTCGGCGAAGGCGCAGCGCGTGCGGAACCGGCAGCCCGAAGGAGGGTTGATCGGGTTCGGCGGATCGCCGGTGAGCGGCGGTTCCGTCATCCGCCGGTGCGGGTCCATCGAGGGGCGGGAGGCGAGGAGCGCGCGCGTATAGGGGTGGCGCGGCGCGCGATAGATCGCCTCCACCGGGCCAAGCTCCACCACGCGTCCGAGATACATCACCAGAACGCGATCGGAGACGAACTGCACCACGTTCAGATCGTGGCTGATGAAGAGGTAGGTCAGGCCGAAGTCGCGCTTGAGATCGAGAAGCAGGTTCAGCACCTGCGCCTCGACCGACTTGTCGAGCGCGCTCACCGGCTCGTCGAGCACGATCAGCCGCGGCTCGAGGGCAAGCGCACGGGCGATGTTGACTCGTTGCCTCTGTCCACCTGAGAGCTGGTGCGGGTAGCGTTGCGCGAATTGGTCGGGCGCGAGGCCGACGGCAGCAAGAAGCTCCCGCGCTTTTGCCCGTGCGCGCGCCTTCGGCACCCCGTGCACGATGGGGGCGAAGGCGATGCTGTCCTCGATCGGCAGGCGCGGGTTGAGCGAGGCGTAGGAGTCCTGGAACACCATCTGCATCTGCCGGCGCATCTCGCGCAGCCCCATCCCGCCCGAGCCGACGGTCTCGCCATCGAACACCACCTCGCCCGAATCCGGCTCGATCAGCCGCATCAGGAGCCGCGCGGTGGTGGATTTTCCGCAGCCTGATTCGCCGACGATGCCCAAGGTCTCGCCCTTGGCCACGGTGAAGGAGACGCCGTCCACCGCCCGCACGACTCCCGACTTTCGGCCGAGCCCGAAGATGCCGCGCGCGAGCACGAAGTGCCGGGTGAGATCACGCACCGACAGCAGCGGTTGGGCGGGGCCGCCGCGGTCGCGCGGGTCGCGTGAGGCGGAAACGGACGTCATGGTGTGGGTCATCCTGTCCTGCGTGACCACCGGTACGCAACCCGCGTGCCGTGGCGCGAGGCGTTGTCGGCCCCCTCTCACCCGCCTAGCATGCGCGCGGATGTGAGGAGGTGGAGGGGCATGCGCCCACTCTTCGTGCTGATCAAATGCGAGATGGGCCGCGCCTACGAAACGGCGCGCGAGGCGGTGGACCGCATTCCCGAGCTCAGCGAAATCTATTCGATTTCCGGCCAGTACGACCTTCTTGCCAAGTTCTATCTCGGGCCCGACCAGGACCCCGGCCTGTTCGTCACCGAGAGCGTGCAACGCCTGCCTGGCGTAAAAGACACGTTCACGCTGATCACCTTCAACGCCTTCGCCATCGACCGTCCGCGTTGACCGTGCCCGCCGAACGGGCCCGTCTGCTCATTCGTCAGGCGGCGACCTTCACGCTGGCGGCGGTCGGGGGGTGGGTGGCGTCGCGGCTCGGGGTTCCGCTCGCCTGGATGGTGGGAGCGATGGTGGCGGTGGTGGCCGCAGCCCTTGCTGGTGCCCGCGTTGCTGCCCCCGAAGTGGCGAGGCCCGCAGGGCTGATCGTGCTCGGCACCGGACTGGGCCAAGGCTTCACTCCGCCTGTTTTGGCCGCCCTCGCGGTGTCCCTGCCCGCTATGGCGGTGGCGGGCGTCGGCACCATCCTCGCCGGAGCCCTCGCCTCGCGTGCCACTGCCCGCATTGGCGCGATCGATCCGCACACCGCCTATTACGCCTCGGTTCCGGGAGGGGTGGTGGTCATGGCCGTGCTCGCCGCGCGGGCGGGCCTCTCGGTCGGCGTCGTTACGCTCACGCAAACGCTGCGCATGATGCTGGTGGTGCTGCTCTACCCCCCGGTCGTCGTCGCCGTGGTCGAGCGCGGGCGCGATGTCTTCAGCCTTCCCTCGCTTGCCGTGGTTTGGCCGCTCCTTCCCGTGCTGCTGGCGCTTGGGACGTTCGGGGCCCTGCTGTTGCGGCGGCTCGGCCTCGCCAATCCGTGGATGATGGGCCCGGTGCTCGTCTCGCTCGGCCTAGCGGTGGCGGGCGAGCCGCTCTCCGGCCTTCCCCCCATGCTGGTCGATCTCGCCCAGCTCATGCTCGGCTGGACCCTCGGCACGCGGCTGGAACGGACCGTGGTGTTGCGCGCGCCGCGTCTTGCACTCGCCTCCGTGGTGTCGATGGGGATCGTTTCGATGCTGTGCCTTCTGCTCGCGCTCGCCATCGTCGCCGTCTGGCACCTTCCCTTTCCGGCGGTGCTGCTCGGCACCGCACCAGGCGGGATGCCGGAGCTCGCGATCACCGCCAAGGTGCTCGATCTCGGCGCGCCTCTGGTGCTGGGGTTTCACTTGGTGCGCGTGCTGCTGTGCACGGTGCTTGTGCCGCCCGTCTGGAACCTCTGGCACCGCAGCGTCAGAGGGCGAGGCGGAGGCTGATGCGCAGCCTCAGTCGCAGGTGAGGAACGCTTGCGCGGCGGCGAACAGGGGGCTTGCCGGCTCCGCCCAGGCGTCCTGCGCGGTGAAGTGGTTGCGGCCCGGAAGTTCGAGCGAAGCGGCAGCCGCCCCGCGTTCCGCCCAAACGGCGGCGAAGTCGCGCGACTGGCGTCGGAATTCCGCGCTCTCCGCCCCACCCACCGCGGCGAGCAATCGCGTCCCCTCCGCCGGGGCAAGCAGGATGGGCGACAAACGCGTGGCATCTGCGAGATCAAGCCCCAAGGCCCGGTTGTGGCTGGTGCCGAGAAGGGGCGCGAGATCGAACAGGCCCGAAGAGGGCAGCACGGCGCGGAAATGAAGGTCGGAGAGCCCGCGCTCGGCCCAATCGGTCGCCGCCAGCATCGCGGCGAGATGCCCGCCGGCGGAATGCCCACCCACCACCCAGCGCCGCGACAGCCCCAAGGCTGAGGCCTCGCGCCACAGCAGAGCGACGGCAGACCTTACATCATCCACCAGGGCAGACAGCGTCACTTCAGGGCAGAGCGGATAACCGGGAAGCGCCACCGCCACACCGCGCGCACGCCACGGTGTCGCAATCCAGGCGAACTCGCGCCGATGCCGGCGCTGCCAATAGCCGCCATGAAGCCAGATGAGCACGGGGGGGTCGGACTCACCCGGCGGCAGGTAGAGGTCGATCGCACGCCGCTCCCCCTCGCCGTAGGGCACGACGGTGGGCGGGTGCTGCGCAAGCGCCTGCACCATGCGCTCCGCCCAACCAGCCTCGATCGCGGGATAGTCGGGAACGGCGGCGACCGTGGCGTATTCGCGCTCAAGCCAACCGGACATCATGTAGGGACCCCTTTCCTCCCCCTTCGGACCCCGAGCATGCCATGCAGAAGGCCCGCGTCGGCAGACAGCGAAGCGCCGCCTCCGACCCAGGCCACGCGGCCCTTCTGCAGCACGACGAAGCAATCCGCCAGGGGCGCGACCGCCGCGACGTCCTTGTCGACGACACCAATGGAGAGACCCAGTGCCATCAGCCCCGCCGGCATCGACCGGATGTCGCCACGCAGCCTCGGCGCGAGCCCCCCTCCATCGCCTCATCCAGGGTCAACCGCCGCGGATTGGTCAACAGCGCCCGCCCGCGGGGGCGCACCGCGACCACCACCGCCACCAGCAGAGAGACCGCAACCGAACCGAGACTCGCCGCCACCTGGGCGGCCGCATCGGGCGGCAGGAAATCCTGCATCCCAGTGGGGAGCATGGCGCGCGACATCGTGTCGGTGAGCCCCGCCGGAAGTGCAGCGAGGAACGCCCCACGAACGGACCCAAGCCCACCGATGACGGCCACCACGAAGACCATGACCAGGACGCTGAACAGGTGTCCGTTCAGAGTCCGTTCGAGCAGCGGGGTCGGGTTTATGCGCGAGCTGAGGAAGGGCGCGCGGTCAAGAGCCGGCCGCGAACGGTGGGGGCGCCTTGCGTCGGTTCCGCCTCAACCGAAGCGGCACTGCGCGGCGCAGCCGTCCTGGTGGTTCTGGAAATCGACCCCGACCGCGCGAATGACGATGCACCTCTGCCTGTCCTGCACGACCTCGCGCATCCAGAGGCGCTCGAATGGACGATCGTTGTTTCCGAACCGGAATGCTCCACGCGGCGCGAAAAGATCGCTACACCCAGCGCAGCGGCGGACACCGAACGGCCCGGAACGTCGCCGCCGGTCGCGGGAGGGGCGGAGCCGATCAGGCGTGTCACCGTGCGCACGATCGTCTCTTCTCCCCCAAGCCGACAGATGCGGGAGCCTCGGCAGCCATCGCGTGGCGCGACACTTGGTCTCAGCCGCGCCCGACATGGGCCAGCATGTCGGCTCCTGGCCGATCGTGCATCCTTGGCATGGCGGCGAGCGCAGCAAGATCGGGCAGCGGCCGGCGACACTCCGGGATGCCGGCGAACGCCCGTTCGGCCGCAGCAGCGGCGGCGAGCAGCGCTGCATCGCCTCGGCGTCGCCCCACCAGCTGCAGGCCGAACGGAAGGCCGCGCGAATCCACCCCACACGGCAGCACAATGGCTGGGTGTGCCGCCAGGGTCACGGCGTAGGCAAGCGCAAGCCAGTGGTAGTAGGAGCGAAGCCCCACCCCGTCGATTTCCATCGGCGCGAGCACCGTCCACGGCATCGGCTGCACGGCCATCGCCGGCGACAGAATGAGATCGACGCGAGAGAAGAACGCATGAACCCTGCGTGCGATCGCGGTCTGCACCGCGTGCGCGCGCGCATGGTCGGCCAGGCTGTAGCCGAGCCCCTCTTCAATGTTGGCGATCAGGTTGGGCCCCAACATGTGCGGCCGCGTGCGGTAGGTTGGCAGGTGGCGGGCGAGCATTCCTTCCGCGCGCAGAACGGCGAAGGCCTCATCGGCCCCGGTCATGTCGGGGCTGGCCTCGATCACCTCGCCGAACAGGTGGCGGATGCGGCCGATGCGATCACGGAACAGGGCGCGCACTTCGGCGGAAACCGGAGCAAACCCGAAATCCTCCGTCACCGCCACACGCAGGCTGGCGAGATCGCACTCGGGGAGCGGGAAGAAGCGAGAAGCATCAACCGGGGCTGAGAGCGGATCGCGCGCGTCTTCCCCCGCCATGGCGGCAAGAAAGAAGGCGAGATCGGGCACGGTTCGCGCCATCGGGCCAAGCACCGGCAGGGGTGACCAGCCGGAGCCCCGCTTTTCGGAAGGCACAAGCCCAGGCGTGGGACGAAACCCGACGACGCCACACCAGGCGGCCGGATTGCGCAGGCTGCCCCCGGTATCCGAACCGGTGGCGAGTGGCAGCATGCCGGTGGCAAGCGCGACGGCAGACCCGCCAGACGAACCAGCGCAGGAGAGCGCGGGGTCGAACGGATTGCCAGTCGGCCCGTAGACGGGATTGACGGTGTTGGCACCGGCGCCGAATTCGGGCGTGTTGGTCTTGGCGAGCACGATCGCGCCCGCAGCGCGCAGGCGCGCGACCATGCCGCAATCCTCGGCCGGAACGAAGGTCTCGAACTGCCGGCTGCCATAGGTGGTGCGCAGCCCGGCCGTCTCCTCCAGGTCCTTCACCCCGATCACAAGCCCCGAAAGCGGGCCGAGCCGGTCGCCGCGGCGTGCCGCCTCTTCCGCCGCCTTCGCCTCCATTCGCGCGCGGTCAACGTCCATCGCGACGATCGCGTTCAGAGCCGGATTGATGGCTTCGATGCGCGCAAGGCAAGCTTCCAGGACCTCGACTGGACTGATGTCGCGCCGTCCGATCAGGCGCCTTAGTTCGAGTGCGGAGAGGTCGCACAACGCGGCGTCGGTCATTCGGTCTCTCCAAGCGCGCGTCGGTAGCGCGCCAACATGGCGTCGTCGAAACAGGCGAAGACGACGTCGAGATCATCGCCATGGGCGGCTAGATCGTCGCGCACAGTGGCGACCGCGACCGCGGTCGCCTCCTCAGGCGGGTAGCCGAAAATGCCGGTGGAGATGGCGGGGAAGGCGATCGATCGTCCGCCCACCTCGCGCAGCCGGGCAAGACTTTCGCGGTAGCAGGAGGCGAGAAGTGCGGCCTCCCCCTGCCCTCCCCCGTGCCAGCGCGGGCCCACGGCGTGGATAACGAAGCGCGCCGGCAAGCGGAACCCCGGCGTTCGCACTGCCCTGCCTGTCGGCACCGGAGCGAGCGGGCGGCAGGCCTCCCAGAGGTCGGGGCCGGCCGCGCGATGGATCGCCCCGCACACACCTCCACCGGGTGTCAGCGCCTCGTTCGCGGCGTTGACGATGGCATCAGTGGGAAGTTCGGTGATGTCACCCAGCCAGGCGCGGATCGGCATGGCGAACTCGCCCATTCCCAAGGCGGATTGTTGGGATCACGTGACGTCCTTCACAGGCACGTCATGCCGCCATCGATCAATAGGGATGCACCATTGATCAGCGCCGCCGCCGGAGAGGCGAGGAACACCGCTGCTCCCATCACGTCTTCCACTTCCCCCAGGCGGCCGAGGGGGATCGCGCGCAGCGCGCGCTCGCGGAATGCGGGGTCAGCGAGGACGGGGGCGGTCAACGGCGTCTCGATGTAGGTTGGGCAGATCGCATTGACCCGAATTCCCTTCGGCGCAAGCTCGGCCGCCATCGCCTTGGTCAGCCCTTCGATCGCGTGCTTGGTCGCGGTGTAGATCGAGCGGTTGATGCCGGCCACATGCCCATTCACCGAAGAGAGGTTGATGATCGCGCCGGGCTTGTTCGCCTCCACCATGCCGCGCGCAACCGCCTGGGCGACCGTGACCGCAGCGCGGATGTTGAGATCGATCAGCGCATCGAGACTCTCATCCTTCACCTCGAGGAAAGGTTCGCGGATGTTGGTGCCGGCGTTGTTGAGCAGGATGTCGAAGGGACCGTGTTCGGCAACCACACGGCGCACCGCGGCGCGATCCGTCACATCAAGGCGCACGGCACGCGCAGGCGGCAGCCCGCGCGAGGCGAGATACGCGACCGTCCGCTCCATCTCCTCGAGAGTTCGAGCCGCCATGACCACCTCCGCCCCGGCCTCGGCGAAAGCGATCGCGATCGCCCGCCCAAGCCCGCGCGAAGCCCCGGTGACGAAGGCCCGCTTGCCATCAAGGCGGAACGACGGCGTGGTCGGAAACCGTGTTTCAGAAGAGGGAACGGGCATGGACTGGTGACGCTCCGGATGGCATGCACACTCTGGCGTCCGGTGATGCCATGCCCTCCGCTTCCGGTCCAGACGACGACGGGAGACTCCCCCTGCTGCACGGAATGTCTGAAGAAGAGGAGAGATGATGGCTGAGGATCGGCAAACCGCGACGATCGCCTGGGAGGAGTTCGCGCGCATCGAGATTCGCGTCGGCACGGTCGTCGATGCACAGCCGTTTCCGCAGGCGCGTAAGCCGGCGATCAAACTGTGGGTCGATTTCGGACCCGAACGGGGCACGCTGCAGACCTCCGCCCAACTGACGCAGCACTATAAGCCCGATGCCTTGATTGGTCGCCAGGTGGCGGGCCTCGTCAACGTGCTGCCGAAGCGAATCGCCGGCTTCGAAAGCCAATTCCTCGTCCTCGGTTTTCCGGACGAATTCGGCCACGCCGTCCTGGTTCGCCCCGACTTCCCGGTGCCGAACGGCGGCCGATTGTTCTGACAACGCCTCGTTCGGCTCACGTGCCAGATGAACCACGCGCGCGACCGGAACCAGAGCCGAACCAGAGCGCGACGACGGCAAGGCCTGCCAGGCCGAGGCGCAGAGGGTCGGCGAGCGCGTGGCCAAAGGCCGCGACCGCACCGGCAGCAAGTGCCACACCACGCCCCGCCAGACCGAGCGAACTGCGCAGGAAACCGGCGAATGCCGAGGCAATCAGGCTCAACGCCAACACCAGGGTCGCCGTCTCGATCGCAATCGCAAGCACGCCGCCGCGCCAGAGAATGCCGGGATCATAGATGAACGCGAAGCCGACGACGAAGCCGGCGAGTGCGAACCGCAACGCCTGCAGCCCGGTGAGCAGAGGGTCGGCTCCCGCGATGGCGGCAGCGGCGAAGGAGGCAACCGCCACCGGCGGTGTCGCATCCGCCAGCACGGCGAAATAGAACATGAACAGATGCGCGGGCAGAAGGTCGACGCCGAACTCGCGCAAGACAGGGCTGCCGAGGGCGGCGGTGATGATGTAGGCGGGCGTTGTCGGCACGCCCATGCCGAGCACGAGCGCTGTGATCATCAGCAACACGCAGAGCAGCGCAAGCGAGCCGCCCGCGAGCCCCTTGACGATGCCACCGAAGGCGACAGCGAGGCCGGTGACAGTGAGGGCGGCGGTGACAATACCGGCCCCAGCAACCGCCGCCGCCAACACCGCCATGGTGCGTGCTGCCTCTGCCAGGGCAGCGACGATCGCGGCCGGCCCCATGCGCGTACGGCGACGCGCTGAAGCAACGACAACCATCAACACGGTGGCGGCGAAAGCGGCGGCATTGCCGCTCCATCGCGTGACAAGCAGCCAGACGAGCGCGACGATGGGAAGGACGAGGTGGGCATCGTGGGCGACCTCGCGCCAGGACGGGATCTCGGCTGGCGTCATCGCCGCAATACCGCAGCGCTTGGCCTCGAAGTGCACAGAAACGAACAGCGCGAAATAGTAGAGCACGGCGCCGAGCGCGGCGGCGACGATGATCTCGCCATACGGGATCTGCGTGATCTCGCTCATCACGAAGGCCGCCGCCCCCATCACTGGGGGCATCAGCGCCCCACCCGTCGAGGCAGCGGCCTCTATCCCGCCTGCGACAGCTGCCCTGTAGCCGAGGCGTTTCATCATCGGAATGGTGATCGCGCCCGTGGTCGCGACGTTCGACACGGTCGATCCGCTCATCGTGCCAAAGAGGCCCGAGGTGATGACGGCGACCTTGGCGGGGCCGCCGGCATAGCGCCCTGCGACCGCCGCCCCAAAGTTCGAAAATAGCCGCCCCGTTCCAGACGCCTGCACGAAAGCGCCGAACAGGATGAACATCGCGATCGTGCCGGCGACGATGCCGATCAACGGGCCGTAGATGCCGCCAACGATGGGCACAAGGAACGCAGTCTCGACAATCATCGCGACCGGGAACGGACGCGTGTGCAAAACGCCGGGCAAATGCTGGCCAAAGTACATATAGAGCAAGGCCCCTGCGACAATCGCCGCGAACGCAGGGGCGACGGCACGGCGAATGGCCTCGAGCAGGGTCAGGATCGCGATCACGCCAAGCCAAAACTCGCTAGGGCTTAGCGGTTCGATGAACTCCATCCGCGCATTGATCGACCTCGCCTCGGCCACAATGTGCAGGCTCGGCAGGAGAGCGAACAGCGCGAGGATCAGATCCGGCATCGACGGACGAGCGCGGGGCGCCGCACTGCGTCGTGCCGGAAAGCAAAGAAAAGAGAGGGGAAGAAGGGCGGCAAGGTGAAAGCCACGCAGCGCGAGCGGTTCGGGTACGAAGAACACGTCGCGCGTCCAGCCACCGGCGCCGAAGACGTGACGCGCAACGTTCTCCATCAAGCCGGCTCCGCCGAGCCAGAGATGCGCGAAGCCGATCAGAGCCGCGTAGGCGGTGATCAGCCAGCGCCAGGGCCCGAAAAGGTCACGCACCCCGGGAAAGCGGAACCCGGCCGCAACAGCGAGGGCTCACAACGTGCAGCCGACTTCCGCATAGGCGCGACGCGCACCCGGGTGCAAAGGCGCACCCGGATACTTGCAGGCGACGGCAGGGTTGAAGGCGGCCATCGACGGATGGATCGAGCCGAGGCGGGAACGGTTCTCGATCAGAACCTTCACCATGCGGTACATCGTCTCCTCAGGGATCGTGTTGGCGACGACAAGCACGGTGTCGAAGGTGGTGACGGGAACGTCGCCGGTCTGCATCGGCGGTTGGTAGGTGCCAGCCGGGATCACGCCCTGCGAAAAGCCGTAGGTCTTGCTCAGGTGGTCGCGCACATCCTGCGGGAAGGGGACGAGCGTGGCGGGGCGGCGTCCGCGCTGGATCTCGTTCACCATTGCCGCCGGCCGGGCGAGCGCGACGTACACGTAATCCACCTGCCCATCCATGAACGCTGCTGCAAGGTCGTTGTAGGAGCCCTGCACCACGCGCCCGCCCTCGGAGCGAATCTTGTCGAAACTCGTGCCGAAGTAACGCAGGATGTAGGTCAAGGTCAGGGTGTCTGAGGAGGTTCCCTGCGGCGCGCCGATGCGCAGTCCCCGCATGGTCAGGATTTCACGCATGTCGGTCGGGCCACCATCGGCCCGGCGCAGCATGTGGTGTTCGGTCGGGCTCCAACCGACGCCGATGTGGCTAATCTTGTCATGTACCGCGCGATAGGGCTCTTCGCCCTTGACGGCGGAGGAGACGAGGAAGTCGAGCCCGAAGCCGATGTGGGAAATGCCGTTCTGCACCCGGGTCGGGTTGCCGAGCCCACCGCCTGGCACGACCCTGATGGTGAGGCCTGGAATGTTCTCCTGCAGGATCTGGGACAGGCCCGTCGCCATGGTGAACCAGCCGCCGCCCAAGGCGCCGGCGACCATCTCGTAAGTCTGGCCAGAGGCCGGAGCGGAGGTCGCCAAGCCGAAGGAGGCTACGGCAACGATCAGCGTGCGTCGGGTCGCGGTCATCTTCCTCTCCCTTTTGTGAGCCCTCACCCATGGTGCGACGACAGGGCGAAGCCGGCAATGGCTTGTCGCGCAGAGGGGCTGGTGTTTCTCTGCTGCTCGTGCCGCTTTACGTGTCCTACGGCAGCAACATGGACCCCAGCCGGCTGGCCGCCCGTACGGGTGCCGACCCGGCGCGGGTCGCGGCCCGCTACGCCGTTCGCTTGCGCGGCTTTCGGCTTGCCTTCGCCAAGCGCAACGACGACGGCACGGCCTACGCGACCCTGCTTCCGGATCACGCGGCGGAGGCAGAAGGCATTGCCTATCACCTAACGGATGGGGAGCTGGCGCGACTCGACCAGGCGGAAGGCGTGCCTGGGCACTATGTGCGGGCCATCATCGAAGCGCTGCCGGTCGCGGGCGGGCCTGCAGTCGCGGCCGAGACCTACCTTGCTAACCCGGCGCGGCTGGCCGAGGGTTTGAAGCCGCCACGGTGGTATCTTAATCACTTCCTGGCCGCGCGCGATCGGCTGAGCCGCCGTTGGGTGGCGTGGCTGGAACAGGTGGAGACCATGGATTGAGTGCCGTGGTCGAGGCCCTCCGTCTGGCCTACGAGACGGCATGGTATTCCGTCGCGCTTGCCGACGGTGTCGAGGTGCTGCGGGTGGGGCAAGCGGTGCCGCCGAGGGTCGCGGCCTGGATCGTGGCCCAGGGCAAACCGGGCGCGGGTTTCGTCACTGCCTGCAACCCCCACGGAAGACTGGCTTCGGACAAAGAGAACGCAGAGGCCATGGCGCGGCTGAGAGCCCTGGTCGCCTGCCGCAGCTGGCCTGCGCTGCCAGGAGCCGGAGGCAGCGACCGCGACGACTGGCCGGCGGAGCCGAGCCTCTTGGTCGCGCTCGACTCGGTGACACAAGCCGAACGGCTCGGCCGCTCTTTCCGGCAGAACGCGATCCTCTGGCTGCCGCTGACCGGCACGGTCGAACTGGTCTGGCTGGCGCGCTCTCAGGCCGGTTGCCAGTAGCGGAGGACCACCACGCGCGCCTTAGCGAAGGTGGAGTTTTCGCGCAGCGGGCGCGGCGAGCCGTTGCGCACCCAGCGCTGCGCGGCAGAGCGGAGCTCCTGGTCGGCGAGGATCTCCGCCATCAGTTCGTTCAGAAGCTCGGTCAACACCTCAGGCGGGGCCTGCCTGTCTTCCCCCCCAGTCACCTGGCTGACGACCGCGCGCGCATAGTCCACGGCATCGAGAAAAAGCTGCGCTTCTTCCGTCGAGTAATCGTGCAGGTCGCGGCATGGCGGGGCCGGCACAAGGCGCAAGGCCATCAAGGCCTCGACCTGTGCATCCGTTGCAGTCCCAGCCTTGCCGACCCGCGGCATCTCCCGCCAGGGGCGCTGCAGCTCGGGACGCGGCGGACCGACGGCAGCGGGGACCTTGGCCGCTTCCTGCCGCGACGCGGCACGGGCGAACCAGCGCCAGGGTCTCACTAGCCAGCCGAGCGTGTGCCAAAGCGCAGCCAGCACGCCCCACAAAATCGAACCTGCTGTGCGAATGGTCGACCCCCGAAATCCGCCGTTCACCGACAGGTCACGCGGGCGCGCCCGCGCCCACTAAGCCGGCGGTCACTCCGCCGGCGCTTTCGGCCTGCCAGCACGATTGGGGTTCAGAAACCTTCCCGCTCCAGCCGTTTGCGCTCGAGCTTGCGTGCCCGGCGCACGGCCTCCGCCCGCTCACGGGCCCGACGCTCGGACGGCTTCTCGTAGTGGCGGCGAAGCTTCATCTCGCGGAAGATTCCCTCCCGCTGCATTTTCTTCTTGAGCGCCTTCAGCGCCTGATCGATGTTGTTGTCGCGAACCAGAACCTGCACGTGGGGCTGACCTCCATCTTCCATCTTCTGCCGATGCGTCCTCCCAAACAGTTGGGGAAACTGCGGACGCAAAAACAGAGCAGGCCGGCAAGCCGGCCTCAGGGTGTTAAGCCATAGCACAGCGGGACAGGCGCTGGAAGGTCGGCCCATCCGCAGCCACCGTTTGCGCGGAGCATGCGCCCTCCCATCTCTGCCATGCCTGACCTGCCGCATCAGCGGGGTTTCCGATGGCCATCCTGAAGATCGCCCGCATGGGCCATCCCATCCTGCTTGCCCGGGCAGACCCGGTGTCTGACCCGACCGCACCGGACGTGCGTCGCCTGGTGGCGGACATGATCGACACCCTGCTCGATGCTGATGCAGCCGGCCTCGCCGCGCCGCAGGTGCACGTACCTCTTCGCCTGTTCGTCTTTCGTTGCCGCCCCGAGCGTCTGACCGCCGATCCCGCCGACCGTCCGACCGCACCCGAGGTGGAGGTGGTGATCAACCCGGAGATCGAGCCCCTCGGGGCCGAGCGAGAAACGGCATGGGAGGGCTGCCTTTCCATCCCCGGGCTGCGTGGCGCGGTGCCGCGGTACGTTCGCATCCGGTATCGCGGACAGACGCTCGAGGGGGAAACGGTGGAGCGGACAGTGAGCGGGTTCCACGCGCGCGTGGTTCAGCATGAGGTCGACCACCTCGATGGCATTCTCTACCCGAAGCGGATGGAGGACTTCGCGCTGTTCGGCTTCACCGAGGAGCTGGCCCGTGCCGCGCATGGCGTGATCGGCATCCCGCGCGGTGCCGGACGGGATGGCTGACGCACGACAGAGACAGGCCGAGGACAGGGGAATGCACATGGGACGGTTGGAACGAAGCGAGGAGCGGGATCGCGCCATCGAAGCCACGTTGCCTCATGTCGCCGTTGATGGCTGGACCGAGCGCGCGCTCCACGCCGGCCTTGTGGACGCGGGGTTCGCCCCCGACGACCTCGCTTTTCTGTTCCCGCGCGGTCCGATCGAAGCGATCGAAGTCTGGGGCGACCTCGTCGACCGGCGCATGGTCGAACGCGTTCGCGAAATGCCGCTCGGCACCATGCGGGTTCGCGACAAGGTGGCGGCAGCCGTGATGGCGCGTCTGGCTGAGGTCGAGCCGCACAAGGAGGCTGCGCGGCGCGCGCTCGCCGTCCTTGCTCTGCCCCTGAACGCGGCGGCGGCGGCGCGAATCACGGCGCGGACGGTCGATTCCGTGTGGCGCGCGATTGGCGACCGGTCTTCCGACTTCAACTGGTACACCAAGCGGGCGACGCTTGCTGCGGTCTATGGGGCGACACTGCTGTTCTGGCTTGGCGACGACAGCCCTGGGGCGGAGCGTACGCGCGCCTTTCTCGATCGAAGGATCGATTCGCTGATGCTGATCCCTCGCCTGCAGAAGCGAATCGAGGGTGTCGTCTCTCGGCTGCCCGACCCCTTCCGCCTGCTCGGACGTCTGCGCCGGACCACGTGACCTTAGCCTCGCCGCCACAGGGGCGGCGTAAGCGCGCGCCGCACGGGGCCCGCCTCAGGGCTGCAGCTGGGTTGGTTTTGGACTGATGCGCAGCGGCGTTGTCTCCGATCCTGCCCGCAACCCTCCGGGTTGCTTGCCGTCAATCACGAAGACCGGTCAGGCCGCCCGCACTTGGGCGAGGAATCGTTCGATCTCGCGCTTCAGTTCCTCGGCAGAGGTGGCGACGGCGGCCGAGGCGGTGGCCACCTCCTCCGTCCGGCCAGCGGCCGCACCGCCAATGCGGGCGAGGTCTGCCACGCGGCCGGACACCTCACGCGTCCCGTTCGCCGCTTCCTGCACGTTCCGCGCGATCTCGCGCGTCGCCGCCCCTTGCTCCTCGACCGCGGCGGCGATTGCCGAGGCGATCCGGCTCACTTCATCGATCACGCTGCCGATGGCGCGGATCGCTTCCACGGCGCGCCCGGTTTCGCTCTGGATGGCAGCGATCTGTCCGCCGATCTCCTCGGTTGCCTTGGCCGTCTGGGTCGCCAGGTTCTTCACCTCGGAGGCGACCACCGCAAACCCTTTCCCTGCATCTCCGGCACGCGCCGCCTCGATGGTCGCGTTGAGCGCCAACAGGTTGGTCTGCCCGGCGATGTCGCCGATCAGTCGCACCACATCGCCGATGCGCTTGGCGCTCTCAGCGAGCCCCTGCACGGTTGTGTCCGTCTCGCGCGCTTTCGCCACCGCAGCGGCGGCGACGTGCGCACTCTCCGCCACCTGACGCGTGATCTCGGCGATCGAGGCGCTGAGCTCCTCGGCCGCCGAGGCGACCGTCGCCACATTGCTGGAAGCCTGGTCTGCCGCCACGCCCGCCGCACCCGATCCTTCCGCAACCGAATTGGCAAAGTGGCGAAGAGCGTTGACGGCCGTGTCGAGCCCGCCCACCGACCGCCCGACCTCGCCGATCAGATGCTCGGCTTGCGCATTGAAGCGGCGGACCTCCTCGGCCAGGGCAAGCGCGCGCTTCTCCTTCGCCTCGGCCTCGGCCCTCCGCGCCGTCTCCAGCGCCCGACGCTCCTCGATCGCGGCACGGAACGTCTCTGCCGCGCGTGCCACCAGCCCCACCTCGTCTCGCCGGTCCGCTCCGGGAATGGAGATGTCGCTTCGTCCGGACGCAAGAGATTGCAAAGCCGTACTGACGCCGCGAAGGGGAGACACCAGGCCGCGCGAGACAGTGAGCCAGGCAAGCAGTGAGGCCACGAGCAGCCCAGCGACAGTGCCGAGGGCAAGCCATCCGATCAGCCGCCCGGCCAGACCTTCCACGGCGCGGGTCGCCGCCTCCACCTCAGCCGCGGTTGCCCGCGCGGCAGCGTCCAAGGCCGTGTTGAAGGCCTGACGGTTGCGCCGATTCTCATCGTTGTTGCCGAGGCGGTTGACCGCCTCGATGCTCTCCTCCACCCCGACTCGGGCCAGTTCGGTGCGCAGGCGGATGAAGTCGTGCGCCGAGGCGACTAGAGGCGCGATCGAATCGCGCCGTTCGGCCGGCAACAGAGCCTGCCAGCGCGCAAGGTCCGCATCCATCTGGGCGAGGAAACGCCGCATCCCCTGGGCGAAGGGACGGGCCCGCTCGGTGGAGGGCGACATGTAGATGCCGCGGCTGTCCATCACCACGGCGTAGACGAGGCCGTTCAACCGCTCGGCGATCTGCGCCCGCTCGGAGGCGTTCTGCAGCTCGCGCACGGCGCGGTCGTAGGTCCTGAGGCCGAACGTGGCCCCGGCCAGCACAGCACAAGCCACTAAAGCCACGACCCCGACCGCCAGCGAGATCTTCGCCGTAAGCGGGGCGGTTGAACAGCACAACCCTCGGTCGAAAATCCTCCTTGCGTGGGAAGGGAACGACGGTAGACGGCGGCGTGCGAAACAGTGAAAAAAGCTCGCTTTCCACCCATAACGACCGTCCCAGCCAGCACGTCGCGCGTTGCTCCCTTTGCCGCGCGCGCCGCGCGCTTTCGGACGAAGCAAGCGTCAGGCTAAGCTTCGTGCATGAACATGCTGGCGCCCCCGCCGGTCCGCCTCGGCTGCGAGGTCGTCTTCGACCTCGTCTGCCCGTGGTGCTGGATCGGGCTCAGGCGACTGAAGCGCGCTCTCGCCCACCGCCCCGATCTCGCTGTCGAGGTGACCTTTCGCCCGTTTCTGCTCAATCCTGAGATGCCGGCGCGCGGGATGCCGCAGGGCGAATACCTGCAGCGGAAGTTCGGCGGCGAGGACAGGGCGCGACGGTTGCAGGCCGCCATCCTCGCGGTCGGCGAACAGGAGGGCATCCAGTTCCGCTTCGATCGCATTCCACGCACACCGCCCACGCTTCAGGCGCATCGGCTTGTTCGCCTCGCGGCGCGCGAGGGCCGCGCTTGGCCGGTGATCGAGGCCCTGTTCAGCGCGCATTTCCGGGACGGGCGCGACATCGGCGATCGTGCGGTCCTCGCCGCCATCGCGGCCGAGGCCGGGCTTGAGCGAGCGTCCCTCGCGGCGCTCGCGGCGGACGACGACGAGACCGAGCAGGTGATGCTGGAGAACCTTCGATCTCACCGGCTCGGCATCAACGGCGTGCCGTGCTTCGTGATCGCCGGCCAGCATGCCGTTGCCGGAGCGCAGGAGCCGGAAGTGATGGAACGGCTGTTCGAACTCGCTGCGATGGAGCTGCAGGGCCTTCTGTGAGCGGTGACGGAGCAGGTTCGAGATCACCGCTCGGTTTGCGCCATCCTCTGCCATACCCCGGGAGCGTGCGCCGCCAAGCCGTGACCCCTGAGCCTCTGCAGCGCAGGCAATGAGCTAGCGGAACGGCGATGCTTGCCACATTCTCCCGGCCGGCCTCAGTGCGCGGACCCGCCCCACCCCAGGATAGTCCGTATTCAGAGGACGCCCCGAGGATGGATGCTGCGCAGAAGCCGAAGAAGAATAAGGGCGGATTAGGATGGTGGGGAGGCTGCGCTGGCGGGGGGCCTACGGTCTCCTGGGCTTCACCCCCCAAGTCACATCACACCGCGGGAAGCAAAGCCGTGGCCTGTTGATCAACAGAACCTACCCAAGCGCTCACTCCAGTATGGCGCGCTTCCTCAAAAGGACATCCATGATCGAGACATTGCCCGAACCATGAAAGGGATGAGGTGCCCATGGGCTGCCAAAAACAGTGAACTTAAGCTTCGGTTAGAGGCGCCGATAAACATATTCGTCACAACCAGATCCAAAAACACCACTGTCACGCCCAAACCAACGCCCAGATCGAGCAAAAATTCTTTCTTTCACAAACGATAAACCTTGCATCACAGCATCAACTTCACCAGACGAAATGGTTTCGTAAGGCCAGCCACCCATCCAGTCATGGACATCATGATAGAAATCCATACCTCGGTTTGTGCGATACGTTGCGACGTAGTCGCTGAAACGCCTCCCGGTAGCCAAGAGCCCCAACTTGAACAATGCAACATAGAGGTTTCGGGCGCGGCTCTGCGCTTGAGGAGAAGCATGCGCATACCACCGCTTTTCTCGTTTCCAGAACCAATCCATCCAAGTCCGACGATAAAGAGAAAAAATCAAATAACCCTCTGGCGATACCAAATCGGCAGAACAACGCAAGGCGCGCTGCAAGTCGCCCGTATGATGTAGAACCCCCCAGGAATAAACAATATCAAATATTCCCATGGTATCGCTCGAGAGATCAAAAACGCTTTTGTGTTCTACATGCCAATTCTGCCCTTGCGCAAATCGGTCAAGCACAGCACGGGTTGTCGCAACGCTATCTGGATCAATATCGAGAGCTATAACTTCCTGGGCTCCGAGGCGCAGGGCAGCCAAACTGTGTAATCCTGAGCCGCTGCCAATGTCGAGAAATCGTTTTCCATCCAAGCGTTGCCAATCCAAAAGTCACGAAAGGCCTCTGACCGCTTCTGAAATCTCCTCTTCGGATATTTTTTCAGCATAGCTCGCCCAGTTTTTGCCAAAGGCAAACCAAGATTGCTGTGATAAGCCACTGTTCATCTTGCTGTTCATTCCCTTATGCACTGAAACCGACCAAAGATACAGCGATCGTCAATTCCTTCAACGTCGTGCAGTGGCATTCGACGATGCTGTCGATACCTCGCTGCCGTCAACTGCAGGCTTGATCAATCCCCGTCTCCTGTCTCAGATTTCCGTAAACACGCGCGGTTGAAGAGACAAGCATCATTTGCAAGTCAAAGCAACGGCATCTTAAAATGGCACGAACACCCTGTTATGCTGCACTGCTCATTGAGAGAGATCATTGAAAGAGAAAGCTCGACGAATTCGGTTGGCCCCAGTCTGATCGTGCAACGGCATTTAGCCATGTGCGGTTCGCAGCAAGGGACAATGAAGCCCCATCGCAAACGCGGCGGATACTGAATAGACCGTGCCAGGGCGGGGGTAAAAACCGCCGGCACTCGGTTTTGCCGTTTCCAGCACTCGGTTTTGCGGTTCAGAACGTGCGGCTCGCGAGTACCTCTCCTGCTGAAGCGGACGGAACGGTCGGAGCCGGTCTCCTGGGAGCCTCTGCAAGGTGGAGCGCGGCCACCAACCCGGCAGAGGGTCATTCCGTGACATCTTCGGCCGCTGATCAAGTGTTTCGTCGGCCCTGAGATGTGAGGCGTCGGCTCAGCCGCGTCTGCGGTGTTCCGCCACAACCTGGTCGGCGAGATTGAGCCAGAGGGGGGCGATCCGCTCCGGCGCGTAGGTCTCCGCCCGGGCCACAGCGGCAGAGGCAAGAGAAGCCCGGCGGGCCGGGTCTGCCATCAGTGCAGCAAGGGCCTCGGCCAAGGCCGCGGCATTCTCGGGCGGAACCAACACGCCGTGCGCCCCTCCTTCCAGGATCTCGCGCGGGCCGTGCGGGCAATCGGCCGCCACAACCGGCAGGCCACAGGCCATGGCTTCGATCAACGTGTTGCCAAACCCCTCGGAGCGTGAGGGAAAGGCGAACACCCCGCCCACTGCTGCTGCGGCACGCAACAGCGCAGCAGGATCCTTTGCCGCCCCCGGCAGGTGCACGCGACCAGCCAAACCAAGCCCCGCCACCTGCGCTTCAAGAGACGGCCGCTCTGGCCCCTCGCCGATGACCGTCAGATGCCAGGCAGGAAAACGCCCCGCTAGCCTGGCAAAGGCATCAATCAACACATCAAAACCCTTCTTCGGGTGCAAACGGCCAAGGGCCATGATGTGCGGAGCGGAAGGGGGATCGAGCCTCGGGTCATCCGCCGCAGGCCCGGCGGCAGTGAGCTGCACAGCGTTGGGGATCACCACCACCTGGCCGGGGCGAAGCCACGCGCGCTCCCTGGCAATGCCTTCGCTGAGGGCAACCACCCGCGCCGCACGCGGGTACAAAAGCCGCACCGCGGCACGCCACGGCCCCCGCTCCAGAGAGTCCTGGCTCGGCGCACAGCGATCCGACACGATCACCGGCACACCAGTGCCAAGGGAAGCGAGAAGACAGAGACAATTCACCTGCATCTGAAGGGAGATGGCCAAGTCGGGGGCAAGCTCCTGCAATGCTGTGCGCAGGCGCCTTGCGCGCTGGAGATTGGCCACGGCGCCGGAGAGCCAGTTCGCCGATACACCCTGCAAGGCCAAAGGCATGCGGTTCACCCCCGCCGGAAGCGGGTAGAAGTCGGGTTCGTTGCGAAGCGTCACCAGGGTTGTGGCCCAACCCGCCTCGGCGAAAGATCGGCAAAGGAAAGCGGCCACGCGCTCGGCGCCACCGAGCTGCAGCGAGACGCCGACGATGGCGATGCACGGTGCCGGTTTGCTCATTGCCTGCTTGGTTGGGCCTGGAACGGACGCACCACGAAAACGCCGCAAGCACTGCCGAGCACGCGGCTGAGTGCGTGCCGTCGCGGAAAGGAGAGACGAGGCCCCAACACCATCCACCCCGTGTAAAACAGGCCCATGGGGTAAGCCTTCTCCACCTGCCAGCCGGCACGTTCGAAAACCTTGCGCCAATGCGTGATGCGGAAGGTCCAGAGTTCCGTCAAGGCATTGCCCGTTTCACCGTGGCGCAGGGGCAACATTCGCGCCGCCACAGCACGTGCTAGGCCCAGCGCTCCACGCTGATGGCGGAGGGCGTGCAGAACGCCGGCGGGAATGTCGGCAAATCCACCGACCGTCGTCCAAAACCGCCAAGCAGCTGTCGGCATCACATGAACCATCCATCCCTCGGGGCGCAACACGCGCCTGCACTCAGAAAGCAAATACGGAATATCGCGCACGTGTTCAAGAACATTTGACGAAAATACACAGTCAACTGAAGCATCTGGCAAGGGAAGGTCTCTCCCATTATACTCAATGATGAGGAAAATCCGGTGCGCGGCATACTCGGATGAAGGGACATCGACTGCCACGACATCGAGTCCACGCTCGGAGAGCCACTTGGCTTGTTGGCCCGTTCCGGCACCGAGCTCCAGCACGCGCCCCCCCGCGGCAAGAGCGGTGCGATATGCTTGCTCTCGTGTTCTCGAAGGGTGGACAGAAAAGGTAGATGGAACATCTCGCGGGGGACTTCGCTACAGTTCGCTACAGATTGAGAGATTTGAAAACCGCCCCTACATTGGCGGCTTTATGTGCATAAGTATTACCAACGTACCTGATAAACTTTAGCCAAGATGATTTCAAGGCGGATGCAACAGGCCTCCCAGCCAGAGCACATCGGGCGAGCACATCCTCGCAAACGCAAAAGGGTCGGTGCCGCCACACCCTGACGGTTCGTTCCCTTGCCACGTACGCTTGCTCAGCGCACCGGCGCCCGTGGTCGGTGCCGCCACACCGGGACGGTTCGTTCCCTTGCAGGGGTCATGCTCAGACGCCCAATACAGTCCGACGGTCGTCACCGGCGGTTATGCAGAGGAGATTTTGTGTGGCGCCTGAGTCCCGCTGAACGCTCTCTTCATAACGGGACAAGACGAACGGAACGAGGCGACCGCCAAATCCTATTTCAAACAAAAAATACCCGTGGCTTTCAAGCCAGGAGACAATCTGATCCACCGTGAATCCAGCGGCCAATGCCGTTGCCGCATTGAGTTCCAACATTAGGATGGGCTTGTGCTTTGTGATCGTTTGCTGCGAACCCTGAAGCAGCCGCAGTTCTGCACCTTCGACATCAATCTTCATGACTGATGGAGCAAGATCGGGATACGCCTCATCGAGAGCGACCAACTCAACGTGTTCGCAGGTGCAATCAACGTCGGCCCCAAATCCTGTCATCCCACCGCCAACGATGCGTGCGACGCCATCACCGAGAGGGAACCCGGAGGAAGCCCGTCGACACAGCGGAATAGCAAGCTCAGCATGCAGCGAGCCGGTCGGCCAACCCGCGGCCGTCGACCATGATGTTGTGAAGCCCATTTCGGCTCGCGATACGGCGCAGACGCGTTGCAAGATGAAGCTGTGGTTCGAAGGCAATCACGCTGCCGCGCGCGCCCACCGCCTTCGCTGCCACGAGGGCAAACTCGCCGGTGTTCGCGCCGCAATCGACGAACACATCACCGGGACGAAGAACCCGCTTCAGAAGAGCGATTTCCCATCGTTCATAAAAACCGCTGTAAAAGCTTCGGTTGCCAAGTTCGTTTGCCAAATCGAGCTCGGTTGTCAATGTCCCATCAAAATCGCTCACCTCAATTCTAAGCGGTATGGGTCCAATCATGCAGCGGATCTTTTCCGCCAAGCCCGCGAACCCGCGAACACGATACATGGGTATCGTGATCTTCCTCGCCAATTTCAGCGCTGCCGCTAGCGCTCGCTCGCGCTTCGTCCTCGGCAGTGGTGACTCGCCTGAGACTGGCAGGCTCGCGTTCGGCCTACCCTCATCCGAGAGCGACGGAGCACTGTTCGCACTGTGCATTTGGATCCTCCACGGAACGTTCCGATCCGACGTGGGGCGGGACAGGCCCAGCGCGCCGCTGGCCTTTGCAAGGCCAAGCATTTAAGACGCTGCGGTAATGTGCGGCATTGCTGGCCTCTTCGCCCCCGACCTCGATCACGGCACCCTCACGCGCCACGCACAGGCGATGGCCACTGCCCTCGCCCACCGCGGCCCCGACTCGCGCGGCGTGTGGACGGACGGGGCGGCAGGGCTTGCCCTCGCCCACACCCGGCTTGCCATCCTCGACCTCTCTCCCGCCGGGCACCAACCCATGGTCTCGGCCTCAGGCCGCTTCGTCATCGCCTACAACGGCGAAACCTACAATACGGAGGAACTGCGCGCCGCGCTGCCTCCCCACAACTGGCGCGGCCATTCCGATACCGAGGTGATCCTCGAATGCATCGCCCGCTTCGGGGTGGAGGAGACGGCACGCCGGATGAACGCGATCGCCGCCCTCGCCGTGTGGGACAGGGTGGAGCGCAAGCTCTGGCTCATGCGCGACCGAATCGGCGTCAAGCCTCTCTATTGGGCACAGTTCGGCGACCTTTTTCTGTTCGCGAGCGAACTGAAGGCGTTGCGGGCGGTGCCCCTTTGGCAGGCCGAGATCAATGAGGAAGCGCGCGCCCTCTATTACCGCTTCGGCTACATCCCCGCCCCACACGCGATCTGGCGAGGGGTGCGCAAACTCGAACCGGGAACCATCCTCTCGGTGCGCGCGGGAGAAGCGCCAAGGCTCACCCGATACTGGGATTTGCGCGCTGTTGCTGCGCAGGGACTTGCCGAACCTCTCTCCTGCAGCGAGGCCGAGGCAGAGGAACGCCTCTCCGCTCTGCTTGCCGATTCCGTGCGACGCCAACGCGTGGCAGATGTGCCGCTCGGCGCCTTCCTCTCCGGCGGGGTCGATTCCTCCACCGTGGTCGCGCTGATGGGGGCGGATGGCACGGTGCCGAAGACCTTCACCATCGGTTTCGACGACCCTGCGCTGAACGAAGCCCCCTTTGCCGAGGCCGTGGCCTGCCACCTTGGCACCGACCACACCACGCTGACGGTAACCGAACGGGAGGCACTGGAGGTGGTCTCCCGCCTGCCCGAGCTCTACGACGAACCGTTCGCCGATCCGTCCGGCGTGCCCACGGCCGTCGTCTGCCGCCTTGCGCGAACGCAAGCAACGGTCGCGCTTTCCGGCGACGGTGGGGATGAGCTCTTCTCCGGCTATCGCCGGTATATGTTCGGGCTTGCGCTGTGGCGCTGCATCGCGCGCCTTCCCCGCCCGGTCCGCGTACTGGGCGGCGCGGTGCTGAGCCGAATACCCCACCAAATCGCTGATGCGCTTGGCCGTGCCATGCCCAACGGCCCGCCGGTGCGGGCTTTCGGGCACCGGCTTCGCCGCATCGGCGCCATCCTTGCCAATGGCACTTTCCCGCGCCTCTACGACGAAATCGTCGCGATGTGGCGCGACCCACCGCTCAGCCATCCTGTCGCGGTTCCTGATTGTGCCGACCTTTCGCCCGCCCTGTCGCCCCTCGACCATATGCGGCTCTTCGACCAGCTGACCTACCTGCCAGAGGACATTCTCACCAAGGTCGATCGCGCCTCGATGGCGGTTGGGCTCGAGGTGCGCGTGCCGCTTCTCGATCACCGCGTGGTGGAATTCGCCTGGTCGTTGCCCGAAGCCTGGAACCTAGCTGAGGCGGGAGGCAAGCGCCTCCTTCGCCGGGTGCTGTATCGGCACGTGCCGAGGGCTCTGATCGAACGCCCCAAGCAAGGCTTTTCACCGCCGACAGGAGAATGGATGAAGGGTCCGTTGCGCGATTGGGCCGAGGACCTCCTCTCGCCCGCGGCCCTTGACCAGGCTGGGCTTGCCGCCGGCCCGATCCGCGAGCGATGGCACGCGCATCTCTCCGGCCGGGCAGACGAGCTGTATCATCTGTGGACGGTCCTGATGGATCAAGCCTGGCGCCGCCGCTGGCTTTGATGGGCCAGCGCCTGCGAATCCTGCACCTCATCACCACCCTCGGCCCGGGCGGAGCGGAGGCGATGCTGGCGAAACTCATCGCTGCCACCCCCGATTTCGCGCACGCAGTGATCTCGCTTGATCGTCAGACCGACATGGAGCCCGCGCTCCGTCAGGCCAACGCTTCGGTGACCGTGCTCGGCCTTGCCTCTCCCCTCGCTTTTCCCGCGAGCCTGCAGAGACTCTGGCGCGCCGCGAGCGCCTTTCGTCCTGACCTCATCCAATCGTGGCTTTGGCATGCCGACCTGGCAGCGACCCTCATTCGCTTGGCTCTTCGTCCACGGCCACCGCTCGTTTGGTCGCTCCGCTGCTCCGGGATGGAGTTCGGGCACTACCGCCTGTCCACGCGCTTGGTGCTCTCTGCCCTGGCCCCTCTTTCACGCGTGCCCGATGTGGTTCTTGCCAATAGCGAGGCTGGCCTGCAGTGGCACTTGGCCCGCGGCTATCGCCCGCGCCGAACCCTGGTGATCCCCAACGGCTTCGATCTTGAGCGTTTCCGCCCCGACCCAGCCGCCCGGCCGCGCGTTCTCGCAGAGCTTGGCTGGCCGGAGCACTCCATCCTCATCGGCCTGATCGCGCGGGTCGATGCGATGAAGGACCACGCGACCTTCCTCGCCGCCCTCGCGCGCACGGCCGACCCCGTGCGCGCCGTCTTGATCGGCCGCGGCACGGACACCCTCGCCATCCCGCCCGATCTGCGCCCCCGTCTTGCCGCCCTCGGCCAGCGCAGCGACATCGCGCGCCTGCTGCCGGGGCTCGACATCCTCTGCGTCTCTTCGCGCTTCGGCGAGGGGTTTCCGAACGTGCTCGGCGAAGCGATGGCGTGCGCCATTCCCTGCATCGCAACCGATGTGGGGGACTGCGCGCGCATCCTCGGCCCGGCGGGGCTTGTCGTCCCGCCGGGCGACGCTGTCGCCCTCGCCGAGGCGATCTCCGCGCTCGCCGCCGACCCGGCTCGCCGCCACGCTCTCGGGCAGGCCGGACGGGACAGGGTGGCTGCCCTATTCTCCCTTCGCACCGTTGCCGAGGCCTATCGGGCCCTCTGGCGCGATCTCGCCAAGCCCTCTTTTGGCCCTGCTTGACGCGCCGCCTCAGCCCGCGTTCCCTCCGCCACGCGCGACAGGAGGAGGATCGTGGCGGACGGAGGGTTCGGGCGGCTGATCGGGCGCAGGCGCCACCTCCTCGGCATTGGTGGGCTCGATTCTCGTGCCGTCCTCGCCGTGCTCGACCTGGCCGAAACCTACATCAGCCTCGCCCGCAAGGGCGGCGCGCGCGACGTGCTGCGCGGGCGGACGGTGCTCAACCTCTTCTTCGAGACCTCGACCCGCACCCGCACGAGTTTCGAGCTTGCCGGCAAGCGCCTGGGCGCCGACGTGATCACCATGTCCCCCTCCGGCTCGGCGATGGCCAAGGGCGAGAGCTTGCTCGACACCGCCACCACGCTGAACGCGATGGCGGTTGACGTCCTCGTCGTCCGCCACGACCAGGCGGGCACCGCTGCCCTGCTCGCACAGAAGGTTGATGCCTCGGTAATCAACGCCGGCGACGGCGCGCACGAGCATCCGACGCAGGCTTTGCTCGATGCGCTCACCATCCGCCGCCATCGCGGCACGCTGGCGGGGCTCACAGTCGCGATCTGCGGCGACATCCTCCACTCGCGCGTCGCCCGCTCCAATGTCCGGCTGCTTTCGATGATGGGCAGCAAAGTCCGCCTTTGCGCCCCGCCCACCCTGATGCCCGCTGCCGCCGCCGAATGGGGGGTGGAGGTGTTTACCGACCTGCGCGCCGCCCTGCGCGAGGCCGACGTGGTGATGATGCTCCGCCTGCAGCGCGAGCGGATGAGCAGTGCCTTCGTCCCCTCCGCCCGCGAGTTCTTCCGCTTCTACGGGCTTGATCGGGAAAAACTCGCCCTCGCACGGCCCGATGCCCTTGTCATGCATCCTGGGCCAATGAACCGTGGTGTTGAGATCGATAGTTCCGTCGCCGACGATCTCGCGCACAGCGTGATCGAGGAGCAGGTCGAGATGGGAGTCGCGGTGCGCATGGCGGTGCTCGACCTCCTGGTGCGCGACGCCCGCCGCAACGCATGAAGACGCTGTTCCGTCACGTCCATCTGCTCGACCCTGCTTCGGGTCGCGACTCGCTGGGCTCCTTGCTCGTCGTCGATGGCCGGATTGCCGCGTTAGACCCGCCCGAGTGGCCTTCCGACGCTGCGGTGGTTGAGGGAGCAGGGCTTTGTCTCTGCCCCGGCCTGATCGACCTGCGGGTCGGGCTGCGCGAACCTGGCGAGGAGCACAAGGAGAGCCTTGCCACTTTGGCCGCCCGCGCCGCCGCTGGGGGTGTTACCACCCTGGTCGCTCTGCCCGATACTTCGCCGCCGCTTGATCAGCCTGCGCTTGTTGAGTTCGTCTCCCGCCGCGCTGCCTCCTTCGGCTCCGTCACCGTGCTGCCGATGGGGGCAGCGACGAAGGGCTGCGCTGGGCGCGAACTCGCCGAAATGGGCCTGTTGCGCGAAGCGGGTGCGGTTGCCTTCTCCGATGGCCGTCGCGCCATCGCCGAGGCCCGCACGATGCGCCTCGCTCTCGCTTATGCCGCTGCTTTCGGCGCGATGGTGGTGCAACATCCGCAGGAGCCCTCGCTCAGCGCCGGTGCGGTCGCCACCGAAGGCCTGCTCGCTTCCTCCTTGGGCCTTCCCGCCGCCCCAGCCGCCGCTGAGGCCATCCTTGTTGCGCGCGACATTCGCCTGGCGGAACTGACCGGCGGGCATGTCCATTTCTCGCCGGTGAGCACCAGCGAAGCGCTCGATCTCATCCGCGCTGCGAAAGCGCGCGGGCTGCGCGTCACCTGCGACACCGCCCCGCCTTACTTCGACCTCAACGAGACCGCGATCGGGGAATGGCGCACCTACGCCCGCCTTTCCCCTCCTCTGCGGTCAGAGGCCGATCGCCTCGCTGTGCTGGCCGCCCTCGCCGACGGCACCATCGACGCCATCGCCTCCGACCACCAGCCGCAGGACACAGACGCCAAGCGCCTTCCTTTTGCGCTTGCCGAACCGGGCGGGGTGGGTTTGGAAACCCTGCTCGCGGTAACGCTGAATGCCGTGCACCATGGCAGCCTGCGTTTGCTTGATGCCATCGCGCTTCTGACCAGCCGCCCGGCCGCTCTGCTGGGGCTCGAGTGCGGCCGGCTTGCCCCTGGTGCGCCGGCTGACCTGTGCCTGTTTGATCGCGACCTTGCCTGGCAGATTCGCGCCGACGACCTCATCGGGCCAAGCCGCAACACGCCCTTTGATGGACGGCCGATGCAGGGGAGGGTGGTTGGGACCTGGAAGGCGGGGGTGAAGGTGTTCGGATGACTGCGATCGGTCTGCTCGTCTTCGGCTTCCTGCTCGGTTCGATCCCCTTCGGACTGATCCTCACCCGCCTCGCCGGGGCAGGCGATGTGCGCCGGATCGGATCGGGCAACATCGGCGCAACGAATGTGCTGCGCACTGGGCGAAAGGACCTCGCTGCCGCCACCCTGGTGCTGGATGGCGGGAAGGGAGCGGTTGCAGTCGCTCTCGGCGCCGATTTCGGGGATGGGCCCGACGCCGGGCTGCTCTCCGGTTTCGGCGCGGTGTTGGGGCACATGTTCACGCCCTGGCTCGGCTTTGCCGGCGGCAAGGGGGTGGCCACGGGCCTGGGCACGCTGATCGGCGCGGCCTGGCCGGTCGGCGTCGCGGCCTGCGCGGTCTGGATCGGCACCGCTCTGATCACGCGGATGTCCTCGCTCTCCGCCCTGGTTGCCTTCGCTGCCGCCCCCCCCCTTGCCGCCTGGTTCGCTGGAAAGTCAGTGGTCGTGCTGGCGCTCGCGATCTGCGGCTTCGTGTGGCTTCGGCATTGGGCGAACATCCGCCGCCTGCTCGCAGGCACCGAGCCGAAGATCGGGCAGACCGAGAAGGACCAGTGACCGAGGAGGAACGGCTTGCGCGGTTGAGGCTCGCGCGGACGGCTGGTCTCGGCGAGGCCACCGCGAGGGCGCTGATCGCACGCGAGGGGTCGGCGTTGGCCGCTCTGACGGTGCTGCCGCGCACGCGGCGGGGGCGGGCACTCATCGTCCCCTCCCCTGCCGCCGCGGAGGCTGAAGTCGCTGCTCTCGCCCGGTTCGGGGCCCGCCTGATCGTGCTTGGCGATCCGGACTACCCGGCCGGGCTTGCCGCGTTGTCAGACGCGCCGCTGGCGCTTGCGGTGGCAGGCGATGTTTCCGCCCTCTCCGCCCGCGCGGTCGCCATCGTTGGGGCCCGCAACGCCTCGGCGGTGGGGCGACGCATCGCGGCCGACCTGGCGCGCGGGCTAGTCGAGGCCGGTATCACGGTCGTCTCCGGGTTGGCGCGGGGGATCGACGCTGCGGCCCACGACGGCGCCCTCGCCTCTGGTGGTCTGACCGTGGCTGTGGTGGCGACCGGCCTTGATTGCCCCTACCCGCCTGAACATGCCAGGCTGCAGGCGCGACTCAGCGAGTCCGGCGCTGTGGTGACGGAAGCCCCGCTCGGCACCGCGCCCCACCGCACGCTGTTTCCCCGCCGCAATCGAATCATCGCTGGGCTTTCCCTGGGCGTCGTGGTGGTCGAGGCTGCCGAGCGGTCGGGATCGCTGATCACTGCCCGCTTGGCCCTTGAAGGGGGCCGCGAGGTGTTCGCCGTTCCCGGTTCGCCGCTCGAGCCCCGCGCCAAGGGACCGAACGGTCTGATCCGCCAGGGTGCCCACCTTGTCGAGACGGTTGAGGACATCCTCTCCGCCCTTCCGCCAGCCCCCCGCTCGCCGCCGCGGCTGATCCCGTCCTGCGCGCGGGAAGCCCTTGCCGAGCCCCTCGCGCCAAGGCCGGGTGTCGCCGCGCCGGCGACGACCGACGAGGTCGGCGAAGCGCTGTCGGCGGTGCTGGCCTTGCTGTCGCCTACCCCCGTCACGGTTGACGAGCTCCTCCGCCGCTGCCCATGTTCACCAAGCGCGGTCGCCGCCGCCCTCCTCGAACTCGACCTCGAGGGACGTATCGAGCGGCTGCCCGGAAACCGCGTCGCGTTGGGCGCACGGTGAGAGAATGCCCCCCGGAGGGGCCCGATACCCGAAAAGGATCATGGACGTCGTCGTCGTCGAATCCCCCGCCAAGGCGAAAACGATCAACGGCTACCTGGGCCGCAACTACACTGTGCTTGCCTCCTACGGGCACGTTCGTGACCTCCCCGCGCGGGACGGTTCGGTTCGCCCCGACGAGGACTTCGCCATGGACTGGGAGCCGGATGCGCGCGGCGAGAGGCAGGTGCGCGCCATCGCCCAGGCGCTGAAGGGGGCGAAGCGGCTCTATCTCGCCACCGACCCCGACCGCGAGGGCGAGGCGATCTCCTGGCACGTGAAGGAGATGCTGGCGGAACGCCACGCTCTGAACGGGGTTGATGTCAAGCGGATCGTCTTCAACGAGGTTACCAAGAGTGCGGTGCAGCGGGCGCTCGACAATCCGCGCGACCTCGACCCCGACTTGATCGATGCCTACCTCGCACGGCGCGCGCTCGATTACCTGTTCGGCTTCACCCTCTCACCGGTGCTTTGGCGCAAGCTACCCGGCAGCCGCAGTGCCGGGCGGGTGCAGAGTGTGGCCCTTCGCCTCATCTGCGAGCGCGAAGCCGAGATCGAGACCTTCCGGCCGCGCGAGTACTGGACCATCACTGGTCTCTTCCTGACCGAGGCGGGTCTGCCCTTCTCTGCCCGCCTGACGGTCTTGGACGGCAGGAAGCTCGACCAGTTCGACCTCGGCGACGAACGTGCGGCCGAAGCGGCAAGGCGGGCGGCGGAGGCGGCGCGCTATCGAGTGAGCGCGATCGAACGGAAAAGAGTGAGGCGCGCCCCCCCGCCTCCGTTCACCACCTCGACCCTGCAGCAAGAGGCCTCCCGCAAGCTCGGGTTTTCCGCCACGCGCACCATGCGCGTCGCCCAGCAGCTCTACGAAGGTGTAGAGATCGACGGTGAAACCGTTGGTCTCATTACATACATGCGAACAGACGGGGTGCAGATGGCGGAAGAGGCGATCAGCGCCATCCGCGCCTATCTCGGCCGCGCTTTCGGCCAGGACTACCTCCCGCCCTCCCCCCGGCGTTACGCCAGCAAGGCCAAGAACGCGCAGGAAGCGCACGAGGCGATCCGCCCGACCGACATCGCCCGCCGGCCTGAGGACGTCGCGCACGGTCTCAGCGAGGACCAGCGTCGGCTGTACGAGTTAATCTGGAAGCGGGCGGCGGCAAGCCAGATGGCCGCGGCCGAGTTCGACCAGACCTCGGTCGAAATCGCCTCTGCGGATCGGCGCATTGTTTTCCGTGCTTCGGGTTCGGTGCTTGTATTCGACGGATTTCTTAAGCTCTACCAAGAGGACCGGGACGAACCGTCGGAGGATGAGGAAGGCCGCTCGCTCCCCGCCTTGCGCGAGGACGAGCGCCTTACACTGACGGAAGCAAGGGCCGACCGGCACTTCACCCAGCCGCCGCCGCGTTATACGGAAGCGAGCCTCGTGAAAAAGCTCGAGGAGCTCGGCATCGGCCGCCCCTCGACCTACGCCTCCATCCTGCAGGTGCTGCAGGATCGCGCCTATGTGCGGCTGGAAAACCGCCGCTTCGTCCCCGAGGACCGCGGGCGCATCGTCACCGCCTTCCTCGAGAACTTCTTTGCGCACTACGTGGCCTACGACTTCACCGCCTCGCTCGAGGAAAAACTCGACGACATCTCAGGCGGGCGGGCGCGTTGGCGCGAGGTGATGCGTGAGTTCTGGCGCGATTTCGTGCGCGCGGTGGAAGAGACCAAGGAACTTCGCATCTCCGACGTTGCCACAGCACTCGATCGCGAGCTCGGCCCTCACTTCTTCCCCGACCGGGGGGATGGCACCGACCCCCGCGCCTGCCCGCGCTGCGGCACCGGCCGATTGGGCCTTCGCATCGGCGGCAATACCGGAGCCTTCATCGGCTGCTCGAACTATCCCGAGTGCCGCTACACCCGAAACCTTACCTCGACCGAAAATGAGGGGGAGGAGCGCCTGCTCGGGCACCACCCGGAGACGGGTGAGCCCGTGCTGCTGAGGAAAGGGCCCTACGGCTTTTACGTTCAGCTCGGCGAGAGCAAGGAGGCACTGGCGGAGGACAGCGGTGCGAAACGCAAGCGGGGCAAGGCGAAGGCAGCAGTGTCGGCGCCCAAGCCGAGGCGCGCCTCCATCCCCAAAGGCATCGATCCGGCCTCCGTCAGCCTGGAACAGGCTTTGGGCTGGCTGTCCCTGCCGCGCCTGGTCGGCATCCACCCTGAACGGGGGGAGCCGATCTTCGCCGGCCTCGGGCAGTTCGGACCCTATGTGAAGGTCGGCAACGTCTACGCCTCGCTCGATAAGGACGACGACGTGCTAAGTGTGGGTCTCAATCGCGCCGTCGTGCTGCTCGCCAAGAAGCTCGACTCGGTGCGCAGCCTTGGCCAACACCCCGAGGGCGGGGAGGTGGTGGTGCGCCGCGGCCGTTTCGGCCCCTACGTGCAGCACGGCGGTCGTGTCGCCTCGCTGCCCAAAGGTATGGGCATGGAGGAGATCGCGCTCGATGAAGCGCTGCGGCTTCTGGCGGAGAAGGGCAAGGCGCTGGCACCGGCGCGCGGCGCGGCCCGTGCAGCGGGCGCGAGCAAGGGGCGCGGCAAACGCGCCGCCGCAGGCGGCTGAGGAGGTGGCGGCACCGCGCACGGCAGCGCGATTTCGCCGCCACATCACGCCGCTGCATACTGAGCTGCAGCGGACGTGTTGCGGGACCAACCGGCCATCGCAAACCTCGCCTCTCTTTTCGGATTTCTTCCCTCCCGTTCGCATCGGCATGCGCAACGGTGCTGCGGTCTCGCCCTGGCGGCTGCCCTGGTCGCCGCCGCCCCGCCCGCGCGTGCTGCCGATCAGGCCGAGCTCTCAGCCGTTTTGCTCAGCGCCTTCACGGCGGTTGCGGAACGCCATCTCAACCAGCCCGACTTTCCGCGCCTCACTGCGGCGGGGCTAAGGGGGCTCGTCGCGATCGACCGCGGGCTTTCGATTGACCGCGAGCGCAACCATCTCATTCTGCGCAGTGCATCAGGGGTGATCGCCCGCCGCGAGGTCGGGGGGCTCAGTGGCGCGGCCGAGGCGTCGCAGGCGGCCATGCGATTCATCGCGGCCGCCCTCTCCGCATCAACGACCCTGCGGGCGCAGAGCACCGAAGCGCTGCTTCGTCTTTTTCTCGACGAGGCGTTGGCCGATCTCGATTCCTATTCGCGCTACGTGCCTCGGTCTCAGGCGCGGGCGGCGCGCGCACGGCGCGATGGCGAAGCCGGCCTCGGCCTCAACCTTGCCCCTGATGGGGCCGCCGCGGTGGTGGTCAGCGTGGTGGCCGATTCCCCGGCCTGGGCTGCTGGGCTGCACCCTGGCGACAGGGTGCTGGCCATCGACGGGCGCGCGACGCGCGGCCTAGATGCGGAGACTCTTGAGCGGCTCTTGCGCGGGGGGGAGAACGAACCGCTCGTTCTGACCGTGGCTCGGCAGGGTGGCCAGCCTGAATCGGTGGCGCTGGTGCGGGCCTTGGTGGCGGCGGAGACGGTATTCGTCTCCTGGCACGGCTCGGTGCCCATCTTGCGAATTTCCGGCTTCAACCGGCTAACCGATCGACGTCTTGCCCGCGCCGTTGTCGAGGTTGCGCATCGTGATCCCGCACCTCCTGGTCTGGTGCTCGACCTGCGCGGCAATCGTGGCGGTCTGCTTCGCCAGGCCATCGCCGCCGCCGACCTGTTCTTGACGGCGGGCGTCATCATCGAAGCCCGCGGCCGCCACCCGGAGGCCGCTCGCATCCATCGCGCCTCTGGCCCCGATCTCTCTGCCGGCCTTCCCCTCGTCGTGCTGATCGACGGCGTCTCGGCCTCGTCCGCCGAGGTGCTCGCCGCCGCCTTGCAGGACAATGGCCGCGCCGTGCTCGTCGGCTCTGTCACCACCGGCAAGGGCCTCATCCAGACGGTGGTTCCGCTGCCTGACGACAGCGAACTCCATCTCACCTGGGCAAGCCTGCACGCTCCGTCTGGCTACCCAATTCAGGGGCTTGGCGTTCTGCCCGACGTGTGCACGAGCCGGGGCGAACAGGTCATGGAAGGCGATCTTCGCCGCCATGGCGAGGGGCAGAGACCGGATGCGGCCGCAGCCTGGCAGGCGACCCGAGACAGGGTTCCCGCCGCCGACGAGATCGCCCGTCTGCGCCAAACCTGTCCGGCATCTGTCGGCGGCGCGCTTGACATCGCCGCCGCTCTGTGGATCCTGCGCCCGTCTGTCGGCGAGGGGGAGGGTTCACTTGCCGACACGAGGTTCGCTGACCGCCTGCGCGGCGCGAAGCGCGGTGGAAACGCAGAGGGCGCTGGAGGTGGCTGGGCAGGGTCGCCGCCGCCCCCTACGAGGTGAGCACGATGGCCAAAGCCAATACCGTCTTGATCAAGCTGGTCAGCACCGCCGACACGGGCTACTTCTACGTGACCAAAAAGAACGCTCGGACAAAGACCAACAAGCTTGAGTTTCGCAAGTACGATCCCGTCGTGCGCAAGCACGTGATTTTCAAGGAAGCGAAGATCAAGTAGGCGGAAGGCAGCCGACAAAGGTCGGCTCACTAGCAGATAGGTGTTGTTGCCTCCTCAGGCGCGGATGGAAGGGGGGCGCAGGCGGCGACGCGTCTTCGGATGATGTCCGCACGCCCGCCGTGGGGAACCGTCGTCACTCGGCGGGTACGGATTAGCCTTCGTTCTGCGCCACCACGACCTGGTTCCGCCCCTGCCTCTTCGCCTGATAGAGGGCCTCGTCCGCCCGGCGGAGCAAGGCTTCGGCGGCAGCTTCACCATCCTGCGCCGCGTCGGCGCCGATCGCGGCGACCCCGATGCTGATGGTCAGCGGATGGATGACCCCCGGGTGCGGCTGGAAACGAAGCCCGGCGATCTCCCGCCGCAGCCGTTCGGCGGCCACCGCGGCGTCGGCTGCCGTCGCCCCGGGCATGACGACGGCGAATTCCTCTCCTCCATAGCGGGCGACCGTGTCGACCAGCCGAACCTGCTTGCGAATCGCGCTGGCCACGGCCTGCAGGGCGGCGTCGCCGGCGGCGTGCCCGTAGCGATCGTTGATCGACTTGAAATGGTCGAGGTCGAGCATCATCGCCGCCAGCACCCCCCCACCCGTTTGCAGAGACGAGAGCAGCGATTTGAGGTGCCCGCGCAGGTAGCGCTGGTTGTGCAGCCCGGTGAGCGGGTCGGTAACCGCGAGCGAGATCGAATAGGCGAGGTCGGCCCGCAGGCGATCCTGGTAGAGCTTGCGGCGGATCTGGTTGCGCGCCCGCACGCGCAGCTCGTTCGCATCCAATGGCCGCAGGATGTAGTCATTGGCTCCAAGGTCGAAGCCGCGGAACAGGAGCTGGCGATGGTTCGGTTCCGCCAGCAGCAGGACGGGCGTGTCGCGCGTCGCCTCCTCCGTCCGCAGGCGCGAGGCGAGCCGCAGAGGATCCTCTGAAGCAAGCCGCAGATCGAGCAGCACCAAGTCGCAACGCAAGGTAGCGAGCAGGGCCATCGCCTCAACTCCATTCGCGACGCGGTCTGCCGCAATTCCCTCGGCAGCGAGAGCGGCCGCGACCCGCTGCCACTCCAGCGTATCGACCACAAGGCCGACCGCCCGCGTCCCCCGCACCGACGGCGCCGCCTCCTCCTGACTGAGATTCACGCCCAGCTGGCTCGTCGTCTCCGCCCGCAATCGCCACTCATCGAGCAGCCGTTTCAGGCGAACGAGCGAACGAACCCGGGCGAACAGGGTCTCGTCATCCACCGGCTTGGTCAGGAAGTCGTCCGCCCCGGCCTCGAGTCCACGCACCCTCTCGCAGCTCTCGCCCAGGGCAGTGACCATGACGATTGGGATGTGTTCGGTGGCGCGGTCGGCCTTGAGCCGGGCGCACACCTCGAACCCGTCCATGCCGGGCATCATCACGTCGAGCAGAATGAGGTCGGGAGCCCAGACAGGCGCCAAGTCCAGAGCGGCGGGCCCTGATTGCGCGGTGCGCACCTCGTAGTACTCGGCGGCAAGCCGGGCTTCGAGGAGCTTTACGTTGGAGGGAACGTCGTCGACGACGAGGATGCGCGCGCTCATGGACCCTGTCGGCAGGCGCGGGCGGTGAGCTGTGCCCGCGCAAGCTGCCGGATCATGCCACGCCCCAAGCCCCCTTGCACGATCTTCTCTGGCGGCATGGTCGACCTTCTCCGACAGCATGGTCGACGCTGTCATCGAAGTGCGATAGTGCTGCAATCGTCACGATGCCCGTCCCAGAATCCTGTCCTTCGCAACCCCAACTCAGGCTTTTCACCGCATGACCCAGGCGCACGCCGAGGGCGCGACAGGCGCTCATCCAAGTCTCTCCGCAGCCGCCCGCACTTGGCTGTTCTTCCGCCGCTGGTTGGCCAACCCTCTCGAGATGGGCTCGATCGTTCCCTCGTCTCCGGTTCTTGGGCGTAAGATCGCGGAGCTTGTGCGCGCCGGCCCGCCAGGGCCGATCCTTGAGCTCGGCGCCGGCACAGGCGCCATCACTCGGGCCTTGGTCGATGGCGGAATTTCCCCCTGGCGCCTGACCGTGATCGAGATCGTGCCGGAGATGGCGGAGGTGCTGAGCCGAAGCTTCCCCGGCGTCAGGGTGATCTGCGGCGACGCCTGGAACCTCCCCGACATTCTCGATCCTGCCCTGCACGGCACGATCGGCTCGGTGGTCTGCGGCATCCCTCTCGTTCTCCTGCCGCGCGAGAAGCAGGCGTCGCTGATTGCGGCGATCGAGGCGGTCGCCCCGGGCCAAGGATTCCTGCACTACACCTACTGCCTCACCTCGCCGCTGCCGATCCGTGCGCACGGCCTCGAGGGCAGGCGCGTCGCCTGGACCGCGCTCAACATCCCGCCTGCCTCGGTCTGGCACTACCGACGCATGGGGGCTTGATCGCAAGCGGGGCAATACCCACTTCAGAGTTCCGGTTGTTCCCGGGTCGCACCGGCGTCACCCGGCGCGGCTCCCCCCGAAGGTTCCCCATCACTGTCGTCATAAGCGGAGAAGTCGAAGCCATGGCCATGCTTCCGTCGCTGTTCGCCCCCGGCGGGCTCGACCGCATAATCGAGGAAATGCGCCGCCTGCAGGAAGGCCTGGAGAAGAGTTTCGGGTCTTTGGCGCCGATGCCGGTGTTCCGCACCGACTGGCGCCCGGCGATCGACGTCAAGGAGACCGACACCGGGCTTGTCGTCACCGCTGAACTGCCGGGAATGAGCGAGCAGGATGTCGAGCTCTCCATCGAGGAGGACCTGCTCACCATCAAGGGCGAGAAGAAGAGCGAAGCCTCCAAGGAGGACAAGGGCTGGCACGTGCAGGAGCGCTCCTACGGCGCCTTCGTGCGCACGCTGCAGCTTCCCTTTACGCCCAAACCCGAGGAGGTGACCGCCGAATTTGCCAAGGGCGTGCTCACCATCACCATCCCTCGCCCGCCCGAGCCCGCGAAACCCGCATCACGGATCGCCATCAAGTCCGCCGGGTAAGGCGGGCCTTTCCTGCCGGTCGCGAACGCGCCACCCTCGCTCCCATTTGCTTTAGGGGCGAGGGTGGAGCCTGTCGAGCCACGACGACTACGACCAGACGGCGATCAGCGAACCCGCCGAGTACACCTGGCCGAACAGTGCAAGGCTCACCGTCAACATCGGCCGCAACCTCAAACATTTCGCATGCGGGGAAGGCTTGGGCGCGGAACTCGCCCCCCGAGGTCCGCAGCCAAACGTCCTCAACTATGCCTGGCGCGACTGGGGCAACCGTGTCGGCGCGTGGCGGATGATCGAGCTTCTCAATTCCCTCCAGCTGCCGGCATCGGTTCTCGTCAATTCAACGACATAGTACGCACCCTCCCTGCTTGCCGCGCACCGCGCACGCGGCGACGAGATCGTCGGCCACGGCCGGACGAACGCTGAGCGCCAGTCGGTGCTCGACGAGGCGGCTGAGCGGGCCCTGATCGCGGACGCCACCGCGACCATCGCCGCACACGAGGGCGCACCCCCGCGCGGGTGGCTCAGCCCCTGGATCGCGGAAAGCCGGGTGACGCCGGATCGGCTGAAGGAGGCCGGCTACGCCTCCACGCCGAACTGGTGCATGGACGACCAGCCGGTGTGGATGCGCACCCGCGCACCCCCCCTGCTCGCCATCCCCTACCCGCAGGAGGCGAACGACATCCGCTCGATCGTCGCGCGCAAGGACGGGGCCGCCGAGTTCGCCGCCATCATCGTCGACACCTTCGACAAGATGCTCGAACAGGCCGCCCGCCAGCCGCTGGTCATGGGAATCGCGCTCCATCCCGACATCGTCGGCCGTCCGCACCGGCTCCGCCATCTGCGCTCCGCGCTGGCGCACATCGCCGCCCGGGGCGATCGTCTCTGGTTCACCACCGAGGGCGCGAGCTACGATGCGGTCTGCGCCCTGCCACCTGGCACCGTCCCCGGCGACTCTCGCGGACGTTGAGCCCCCTTCTCCACGCGCCTACCATGGCGAGCGCATGCTCGCCCGCATCCCGACCTTCGCCTTCCATGGAATCGACACCGTCCCGGTCGAGGCGCAGGTGCAGATCGCGCCCGGCCTGCCGGCCTTCGCGCTGGTCGGCCTGCCGGACAAGGCCGTGGCCGAAAGCCGCGAGCGCGTTCGCGCCGCTCTTACCTTCATGGGGCTTTCGCTGCCGCCGAAACGGATCCTGGTGAACCTCGCCCCAGCCGATCTCGCTAAAGAGGGGAGCCACTTCGACCTGCCGATCGCGCTCGGGCTGCTCGCCGCGATGGACATCATCCCGCGCGAAGCGGCCTCTGCGCATGCCGCGCTCGGCGAACTCGGGTTGGATGGAAAGCTTGCCCCCGTCGCCGGTGTGCTGCCGGCGGCGATCGGCGCGGCCGCGCGGGGGCTCGGTCTCGTTTGCCCTGCTCAGCAGGGGGCGGAAGCCGCCTGGTCGGGGCACGCGCCCATCCTGCCCGCCGAATCCTTGCTCCAGCTGGTCGCCCATTTCCGCGGCGACGGCGCGATCCCGCCTCCTGCTCGACCTGCGCCACCGCCCTCCCCGCCCGAACCCGACCTGATCGATGTGAAGGGCCAGGAGACCGCCAAGCGTGCCCTCGAGGTCGCGGCGGCGGGCGGGCACAACCTGTTGCTGATTGGGCCTCCCGGCGCGGGCAAATCTATGCTTGCCGCCCGCCTGCCTGGCCTCTTGCCCGACCTCACACCGGCCGAGGCGCTGGAGGTAAGCATGATCCACTCCGTCGCTGGCCTGTTGCGGGAAGGTCGGCTGATCACCCGCCCCCCATTTCGGGAACCGCACCACACTGCCTCGCAGGCCGCCCTCGTCGGGGGTGGGCATCGCGCCAAGCCAGGCGAGATCAGCCTTGCCCACCGCGGCGTGCTGTTCCTCGATGAGCTGCCGGAATTTCCCCGCCTGACCCTGGAGGCACTGCGCCAGCCGCTGGAGACGGGTCGCACCACCGTCGCTCGCGCCTCAGCCCACGTCACTTATCCGGCGCGGTTTCAGCTCGTCGCGGCAATGAACCCTTGTCGCTGCGGTCACCTCGGCGACCCGTCGCGCGAGTGCGCCAAGGCACCGCGCTGCGGGGAGGAGTATCAGGGGCGGCTGTCGGGGCCCTTGCTTGATCGCATTGACCTCTTTGTCGAGGTGCTGCCCATTCCGCCGGCGGAACTGACGCGCGTACGCCCCGGCGAGCCGTCCGCCACCGTCGCCGCCAGGGTCGCGGAGGCGCGCGCCCGCCAGCGCCACCGCTACGGCGCGGACGGCCCCCGCTGCAACGCCGAGGCGGACGGGGCGGTGCTGCGCGAAACTTTGGCTGCCGACGCCGAAGCCCTCACCTTTGCCGAAAGTGCCGCGGCGCGACTTCGCCTTTCCACCCGTGGCTTCGCCCGCACGCTGCGGGTGGCGCGCACGCTGGCCGACCTTGCGGGGTCGGATGCCGTGCGCCGTGCCCATGTCGCCGAAGCGCTCACTTGGCGGTTCCGCACCGTACGGGAGGTGGCCTGACCCCACCCTTTCTTCCGCTCCCGGGAGGGCGGTTGCGGCGTCTCGCGTCGTCGTCTTCCCCGGCGAGGGGACTGGAAGGGCGCTATCACGGGCGGTTCGTCCGGCTCGAGGGGGCAGGCGCGAGGACATGGCCCGGGCGAGGAGCAGGACGGGCTCGCGCGATCGGATGTGCCGCGCACTGGCGCGGGCGGGCGGGCGCGTGCCACCGGGCTTCGCCACAGGCATCGCCGGCCGCGCCGATCTCGCCGCGCCCGGGAAACCGGAGCGGAGACCGCTCAGGAAGCGAGGAAGACGACGACCGACCCCGCCGCCGCGAGGTAAATCAGGCACGGAAGCATGGTCGCGCGCAGGATCGCACCCTCCGCCCCCGCGATGCCCACGGTCGCCGCACCCGCGACGATGTTGTGCGGGCAGATGATGTTGCCCACCCCCGCCCCCACGCCTTGCGCGGCGAGCAGCAACACGGGGGACAGGCCGAGCCCCTCGGCGGTTGCCGCCTGCAGGGCGGAGAAGAGGATGTTGGAGGCGGTGGCCGAGCCGGTGACGAACGAGCCGAGCGCGCCGACCGCCGGCGCCAGCAGGGGGTAGAACGGACCGATGCCGCCGATCGCGGCCTCGGCCAGGGCCGTGATCATGCCCGCGTGCAGCATCAGCCGCGCGAGCACGAGCATCGCGACCAGCGCGGCAGCCACCCGCCCGAGGTCGAGTGCGGTGCGGCCCAGAGTGCGCGCAAGCACACCGACCCGCGCCCCGCGCCACAGTCCACCAGCGAAGAACGCCATGACGAGCAGCGTGCCGGGATGGAACAGCGGGCGCACCGAGCCTCCGAACCGCCCCCAAAGACGCCAGGAGATGACGGGAGCCTCGGCCATTGCGCGCACGGGAGGAACAAGGCGCGTCACAAGCACCAGCCCGATGAGCACGAGATAGGGTGCCAGCGCCGAGCCGAGACGCACGCTCGCGAGCGAGGGCGGGCGGAAGCGGGTGATGACGAGGACGAACGCCATCCCGCCTGCGAGCGCTCCGACAAGCGTCGGCAGTTCGGGGCCGATTGCGTGCGCGACCAGGACGGAGGGGGTGAGGAACAGAACCGCGGCCAGGATCGCGAGAGCCACACCGCGCCCGACCCCCTCGCGCCCCGCACCCGACCGCAGCACAGCGGCGATGGCGAGGATGGGGCCGAGCAGCCCATGGATCAGGGCGGTCGGACCAGCGAGCGCCCGTTCGCCGATCGAAACAAGCTCCGCCTGGGCCAACACCGGCGTGCCGACAGCACCGAAGGACACGCCGACCGAATGTCCGATCAACGCCACCGCCACCGCCTGCGCAGGGTCGAGCCCGAACCCCGCCAGCAGGGGAGCGGCGAGCGCGACGGGTGTGCCGAAGCCCGCCGCCCCCTCGACGAACAGGGCGAAGAACCAGCCGACGAGCAAGCTCAGCGCTGCGGCATCGGGCGCGAGCCGAGCGAGGGCGGCGCGGATCCGCTCCGTCGCGCCCGTCTCCGTCTGCCAGCGATGGAGCGCAAGCGCTGGCCAGACGATGGCAAGCACGGTGGCGGTGAGAAACAGCCCCTCCAGCGTCACGCCAAGGAGGGCCTCGCCGAGCCCGAGACCGGGTGCTGCGTGCAGAGCAAACGGTCCCAGCGCCAGCCCGACAGCAAGCGCAAGTCCGGCCGCGCCAGCAACCGCGGCGGAGCGGCCGAACCCTGCCATCACCACGAGCACGAGCAGGATCGGCGAGACGGCGAGCCAGGGGCGAAGCGGCATCGGTTGCTCCGAGTCGAGGTGCTATCGCCGTCCTTCTGCCATGCCGTTGCCCGGCGTGGCGCGGTAACCTGATCATCATCGCTTTGGAACCGCACACCGATGAGCGCGCCGCGCCTTCTTGCCCGCACCGACCTTACAGGGCTCGAGCCCGTCACGCTCGACGGCCGGGCCGTGATCGAGACCTATCCGCGCCTGAAGGCGATGCTCGTCTCGATGGGCGCCGACGCCACGCTGTTCGCCGAACCCGTGCTCACGCGCGGGGCGAACGGTATCCCCACCGCGGTCGCCTGGTACGGCGAGGGCGAGGGCGAACCTCGGCCTCTTTCCTCGCTCTCTCCGGCGCGTCGGGCGGAGACCGAGGCGCAGCTTCGTGCCGCCCTGAACGCGCTTCGTCCGCTGCTCGAAGACCGCGAGGAGGGGCCGCTCCTGCACCGCGCGCTCATCCTTGCCGATCTCGACGGCATTCTTGTCCTCGACCGCGGTCTCGTTTTGACCGGCTGGGGCCTCGCGCCGAAGGGCACCGGAGAGGATCCTGCCCGGTTGGGCGCGCTGCTCGCGGAGGGGCTCGGGCGGTATCTGCCGGCCCTCGCCAAACCGCCTGGTCCGTCGGTCGAAGCCAGTCCGCCGCGCCGGCGGCCCGATCCCCCCCCTCCGCCCCCCTGGCCGTCTCCGCCGCCGCTCGTGACCGCTCCGATGGCTGCGCCGCCTGCCGCCGCCACCACCTCCAGCGGCTGGTGGCTCCTGCCAGCCGGCCTAACCGTCGCCATCGTCTTTCTCCTTCTCGGTTTCTGGCTCGGCTGGCGGGCGGCAGTCGGCGAGTGGGCGGGACGGGAGCTTTTCGCCGTGCTGGCGGAGGAGACGCCGAATCGCGTCGCCCTGGAGCAGGCGAGGGCAGCGAACGCTGATCTCGAGCAGCGGATCGCAGCGCTGCGGGCGGTGCTGGCTGGCGATGTCTGCCGTCCTGAGGGTCCGCTGCCCACTCTCGAACCGGCCGCCGAACCTGAGCGCCCAGAAGAGGGCCGGACCGGCCGGCCAGCCGAGGACGGGACCGGCTCGGATCCTGCCCAGGCTGCCCCCGGCCGCTGATCGCGCGATGCCGACGCCGCGCCTCATCGCCACCTTCCCGGCCGAGCGGCTGCATCCGCTCTCCGTCGGCGGGCGGCCGGCAATCGAGTCCTTCCCCCAGATTGCCGCCCATCTGCGCCGCGCGCGGAGCCCGGATCACGCCGATCTCTTCGCCGAACCGGTGCCCGACCGCGACCGCGGGGTCGTCGACTGGTACGCGGCGCGCGAGGGTGAGGTCGGCCCGCTCGACAGTCTGCCGCCCGAGGCGCGCGTTGCAGCCGAGGCCGAACTCGACCGGCTGGTGGCAGACATCGAGGCCGAAGCCGCTGCGCTGCAAGCCTCGGCCGCGGAAAGCGACCGCCTGCTCGGCCAGGCGATTGCCACAGCTCTGCGCGTGCCGGACCGTTCCTTTGTTCTCACCCTTGCCGGCCGGCCCGTTCTCGTCGGATGGGCGCACGAGGAGAACGGCCGCTCCATCGGGCCGGAGGCGCTGCGCCGCCCGATCGAGCGTGCGCCGGGCCGGATGCCGATCCTCTTTCCCGCTGTGCCGGACCGCAGAGCCTTATGGCGCCGCGTCTGGCTCGCGCTCGGACTCGTATTCGCCGCGCTCCTCCTGCTCCTTCTTCTCTTTCTCTGGCGGGATCCGTGGCGTTGGTTCGCCCTCCCCGCCCCCGCCTGTCTGCCTGACCCGCGCGGCCTTGTCGCGCTCGAGGAGCGGCGCCAGTGGGAGGACCGCGCCATCGGCCTGCGGAAGGAGCTCATGCGCCTCGCTCGCCAGGTCGGGGAGGCTCGGCTTGCTTGCCCGCCCATTCCGGCTGCCGCGCTGCCCCCCAGGGCTGAGCCGCCGCAGCCGAACCAGGACGCCGAGCGCGCCCGCCGCGAAGGCGCGCGCGAGGGCCATACGCAGATCATTCTCGCCTGGGACGACGTGAACGATCTCGACCTCGCCATCGTCTGCCCCGATGGCACGAGACTTTATTTCGAAAATAGAAGGGGCTGTGGGGCGGAGCTTGATGTTGACATGAACGTCGCCGGCGGCACTCGGCCCATCTCGCGCACGCCTGTCGAGACCGTGACCTGGGCTGCCGAACCTCCACCCGGCAGCTACCGGATCGAGGTGACGCATTACGGGCGAAATCCGGGCGGGCCGCAGAGCTCGCCGTTCCGCGTCACCATCCGCCGGCCCGGCGAGCCAGATCGGGTGCTGCGCGGCGAAGCGGGAGCCGGTCAGACTGTCGTGGTCGGCACGGTGCGCCTGCCATGACCGTGGTTCTCGCCCGAACGCCTGCGCGACCGCAGGGCCTCGTTAGCACACTGCCGCGGGGTGCGAACCCAGCCGAGGTGCACGAAGCGCTTGCGCCGTTCGCCGCCCGCATCCTCGGTCCCGGCTGGGAACGGCTGTTCTCTGCGCCGCGCGACGACGGGGGCGTCACCCTTTGGTCGGTCGAGGGGAAACGCGCCGTCCCCTACCTCGCCCTCTCTGCCGACGACCGGGCCGCCGTGCGTGCCTCGCTTGCGCGGGCCGTCTCTGAACTGCGGCGGGGCCTGGAACGCAAGGCTCCCGCGCTGCTGCCGTTGCTGTGGGCCGCCCGCGAGGTTCCCGACTGGGATTCGGTGCACGTGGTCGACGGGATCCCGGTTCTCGCGCCCTGGGGCTTGCGGCCGGAGAAGAGGGCTTTCGGCGACAGTCCGATCGCCGCCCTCGATGACGGGCTGCCGAGCGTGATGGCGCCCTTCTTTCCCCTCGGTCCGGTGCTCGCCACCCTTGCCGCCCTCGGGTTGCTCGCGCTGATCGCACTCTGGTGGGGACCTGGCCTCTCCCCCCGGCTCGATCCCGCCGTGTCCTGCCGCGCCGACCCAGCACAACTCGCCGCGCTCTCCGCCCTGCTCGCTGAGGAAGGCCGGGAACAGGCTCTCACCGCCGACCTCGCAGCGCTCGAGATCGAACTTGCCCGCAAGCGCCTCGCCTGCCCGATCGCCAGGCTGCCTCCCCCGCCTCCTCCTGCTCCACCCAGGCGCGAGACCCGCGCGCCACCGCCACCGCCACCGCAGCGCCCCGCCGACGCCAAGCCCTGCGACGAGGAGACACAGTCGGGCGGGCGGGGCATCACCCGCACCCGTCACTACTTAGGCCCCACGCCGGGGCGCGTGACCCTGCGCTACAACACGCTGATCGAGCCCGACCACATCGAGGTTCTGTATCGCGGCCGACAGCTCGCCACGACCTGGATCCCCGTTTCGGGCCGCGGCACCCTGTCGTTTGATTGGCGGCCCACCGGGGCGGGGCCTGAGGCGTACACCGTCGAGGTCGTCGTCACCGGCTTCGGCTTGTCCACGCGCTGGCGCTACACGCTCGGCTGTCCGCGCTGATCGGCTGCGTCAGGATCGGACGCACTGCAGGGGCCAAGCCCTCACGTCGCCGCGCGTCCGCCTCCGCTGTGCCCTCGCCTCGTGATAGAAGGAAACACCACAGTGGGAGAGGGCGCATGGGTCCGACCTTGCTCTTGGCGACGCTGATCGGCGCCGCAAGCGTGGCGCCCGCCATGGCGCAGGCCGATGGGGCGGTGGCGGACATTCTCCGTCGCGCCGGGGTCGCGCCGACCCCCGGCGCGATCATGGGGACCGACCCTAAGGCACGCGCGAACGTTCTCGATGCGCTCGAACGGATCTCCCCGCTGCCACCCGACCTGCACGACCGCGAGACGGTTCCACCGCCAGACCGCGAAGCGGTGATGGACCGGCTGGGCCTCACCCGGCATTCCAATGCCCCGGTGACGCGGATGACCGACCGGACGCCGACCCGGGCCGAGATCGTCGATGCACTCGCTGGTCGCTGACCGACGCCTGGTTCTGCTCGCTCTCGGTGCTGTTGCCGCCTGCGCGAGCCCGATGACGCGGCAGATCGCCGGGTTGGAGACCCGAGGCATCGTGCTGACGGTCAACTTCGATCTGAATTCCTACGCCATCCGGCCCGACGCCCGCCCCCTGCTCGACACGCTGGCCGATGCGATGACCGACCCGCGGCTGTCGCGCCATCGCTTCGAGATCAACGGGCACACGGACTCCACGGGGCGGCTCGCGCGCAACCTGGCGCTCTCCGAACTGCGCGCCGCCGCCATCGTCGATTACCTCGCTGCCAAGGGCGTGCCACGCGAGCGGATGCGCGCGCAAGGCTTCGGGCCCTTGCAGCCGCTTGACCCTGCCAACCCGCGCGATCCTGCCAACCGCCGGGTCGAGGTGTTCGCCATCCCTCCCCCCGAGTGACCCGCCATGCTTGCTACGTTGCGTCGTGCCCGCCCGCTTTTCCTCGCAGTCGCCCTCGCGGTAGCGCTTTCAGCCTGCGCGAGCACGCATGGGGCAGATGGCGAACCTCTCTCGCCTGCGCAACGGCAGCTGCGTGAGCAGAACGAGCGCTTCACCGAGACGGTGGCCACGGGCGCGATCGCCGGTGCCGTGCTGCTCGGCTTGCTCGGTGCGCTGGCAGCTGGCCCGCGCAACCGCGGCGAGGGAGCGCTCGCCGGTGCCGCGGCCGGTGCCGCCCTCGGTGCCGCCGCCGGCCCTTACATCGCCAAGCGCAACCAACGGTTCGCCTCGCGCGAGCAGGCGGCGGCAGCACGCCTCGCGGCAGCGAACGAGGAGGCAGCGGAACAGGAGGCCGCCGCCGAAGCTGCCCAAGCCGTCGCGGCGGAGAACCGCGCCAAACTCGCCCGCCTCGAGGCCCGCATCCGTGCCGGCGAAGCGAACGCCGCCCAGCTTGCGCGCAGCCGGCGCGCGGCGGAAGAAGACCTCGCCGCCATCGACACCGCAATCGAAAACAATCGCCGGGTCGAGGCCGCCATGCGGATGGATGGAGCGCTGTCCCAAGCAGATCGGGTCGCCGCCTCGCGCCAGCGCATGGAGGAGAGCGCGCGCGCCCTGCGCGAAGCGCTCGCCCGGGTGCCGGCAGCATGATCCAGCGCGCTCTCTTGCTCCTCTCTCTTGCGGTGGCCGCCTGCGGGCCTGCGGGGCCGGCAGCGGAGCGCGGGTTCTTCGGCGGCTGGGCTGCGGCGATCAGCGGAGAGGATGAGGCCCGCGCCTCTCGCATGGAACGCGAGGCGCAAGCGGCCGAAGCCCGCGCACTGGAAGCGCGCGCCCAAGCGCTCAGGGCCGAGCGCGAGCGCGAACGCACCGCCGCCCAGCTGCGGGATGCCGAACTCCGTCTTGCCCGGCTGGAAGCACGGCTTGCGTCCCTGCGGCGCGATCTCGCCGCGGCGCGAGCCTCCCGCTCCGACTCCGATGGCGGGCGCGGCGAGTCGCTGGCGCAGGAGCTCGACCGGCTCGATCGCGACCGGGCAGCGGCTGCCCGCGCCCCCAACCCAGATGCCGTGCGCAGGCTCGAGCAAGGGGCAGATGAGCTGTCGCGCGCTCTGGATGCCTATCGCCGGCTTTGAGGGAGGCCGGCAGCGGCAAGGATTCCGGTCTCGGCCTCGGCAGCAGAGGGACGTCGCCCGCGCTGCGTCTCGCTGATGTGGCGGGCGGCGAGGGTAACCAACTCCGGCCCGAGCCGCAGCCCCCGCGCGCGCAGCTCTTCCGCCACAACCCGCGCCTCTGCCGCGACCATCGCCTCGTCCTCGCCCGCCGCCTCGCGCACTGTGCGCAGATAGGCATCGAGAAGCTGGGCGATTCCCGCCGGCGCTTCGGCGACACGGGCAGCCAGGCCCTCGCGCGCGGCATGGACGGGCGGGCGCGAGGCTTCAGGCAGAAGCGGGCCGATGCCGTCGAGCAGGCGACCCACTGCCTCCAGCACGGCCGCGTTGCCGTGTGCAAGAGCGACGAGGCGGGCGAGTGCCGCCGCAGCCTCCAGGCTCGCGCGCAACGCTGCCCGCTCGCGATCCGCCCGCAGCCGCGCCTCCGCCCGCAGCGCGGCATCAACCGCGGCGAGCCCGCGCGCGAGGGCGGGATCGGTCGTTTCACGGCGGATCTGCGCGAGCAGGGCGCGTGGGTCCTCGGCCAGACGCTCGCGCGAGACGGCGGCTTCGGCGAAGGCGCGGCGGAATGTTTCGGGAGCCATATCGTCAACCGTCACCACCAGGCCCAGGACGACCCGGAAACCGACCGTGCGCAGGCGAAGGGGAGAGCCGTCGCGCGGATTGAAGGGCGGGTATTCTTCGCGCAGGGCGGAACGGATCGCCTCCGCATCGGTGAGGTAGTGCCCGCCGCGCGCTACCACTCCCCCAACTAGCCCGTGCAGGCGGCCGACCCGGTTCAGCCGGTAGGGTTCGAGCACCCACTCCGCGACATTGCCGAGCATGTCGTGCAGTCCCAAAGGGTTGGGCTTGAGAGAACCGACCGGGCGGGCGCGGCCTGCGGCGGACTCGGGGCCTGCGAACCAGACATGGGCTGCCATTCCATCCGGCATCGGCGGCGTGCGAGCGGCGAATTCCGCCTCGCCCACCGCCGCCCCGCCACGCGCAGCGTACTCCCACTCCTCCTCCGTCGGCAGCCGCACATAGGCGCGCGCCTGGCCGCGCCCGGGCAGCGAGTCGCGGGCGTTCGCCGCAAGCCAGGTGGAGAGGCGGGCGGTGAAAGCGACCGCGTCGAACCATGACACCTCGGCAGCCGGCACACGGCCGGCGGGCGATGGTGCGGGACAGGACGCGTTCATCACGGTAGCGAACTGATCGCGCGTGACCTCATACTTCCCGACCCACATTGCGCGTTCGCTACCGTGCACAAATGCGCCGGCGAGATGGGCCCGGCGCGGGAACTCGCTATGGTCGGTGGCCGGGTCGGCCTCACCGAGCGTGATCGGCCGATCATCGAGCGGGCTCGGGCCGGCCGGAACCGGGACGGGGCGGAACACAATGCGCGCCCCGCACGGCATGGGCAGAACAAGATCATCGGCGAGCGGGGCCGGGTTCCACAGCACCTGCGGCCAAGGCTCGTCGGCCTGCGCCGAAAGGCCGGTGAGGACAAGGAGCAAAAGGGCGACACGCCTAACCATCGCGAAGCCCCTCGGCTGGCTCGATGCCAGCGGCGCGCAGAGCGGCGAAGGCGGAGCTGAGGAGCGCCGCAACCACGGTGAGCGCGGCGGCGAGAGCCAGGTGGTCGGGTGCGATTCGGGCAAGAGGGCCCTCGCCCACCGCGACGCCGAGGCGATTGACCAGGGCGGTAACGGCGAGCGCGATCGCCCCCGCGACCAGCGCACCACCGCACGCCAGCGCCGCGGCCTGAGTCAGGGGGAAGGCGATGAGCCCGCGCGTGGGCATGCCCATCAGGCGCAGAAGAGCGAGGGCGCGCCGTTTGCGCTCGACGGAGGCCAGCATGGCGACAGAGAGCGAGACAGCGTACCCCGCCCCACCCAGGCCAGCGAGGGCGACGAAGAGCAGGGTGAGGGCGCGATCGAGTGCCATCAGCCCAGCGACGTCGTCCGCCCGCGACGCCACCTCGATCCCCTCCGCGCGAAACATCTGATCGAGCACGACCACATCCTCCAGCCTGCGCGCATGCAGCCGAAACCCAGCGTAGAGCCGGGCCGAATCGGGCGGCGGGTCGGCCTCCGGCGCGGGCAGATCAACCGCCCCCTCCTGGAAATCCTCAACAAGGAGAAGGAGCGGCAGCGGCACGAACCCGGCATCGCGCGGGAAGGTCTCGCGCGGCAGGATGGCGGTCACGGCAAGGTCAAGCGCCAGCGTCTCGCGCCGGCCCTCCCTCAGGCGATCGACACGAAGCCTGATCGTTTCGCCTGCGCGAACACCGAGGCGTTCTGCGAGCGTGGCGGAGAGGACAGAAGCACGCCCGACTGGCGCAGCGCGGCCGCCGAGCAGAGGGTCGCCGGCCGCGGTGGCAAGAAGTTCGCCGCGGAACGTGGTGAGCGAGTCCGCCGATCGCGCGAAGGCGCCGGATGCGGCGAGCGTGCGCGTGCGCGGCACGATGAAGGCAACATCCTCGCGCGCTGCGAGGCGGGCGAAGAAGGCAGCATCGAACGCGCCGTGCATCTGATTCACAATCTCCCGCGCGCGCGGGTTCTGCACCAATTCCTCGCGCAAGGAGTCGATCACGCCGGCCTTTAGCCCGAACAGGACGATGAGCGGGGCGAGCACGGCCGCGATGCCGAACAGGGTGGCGAGCGCAACACGCGCTTCCGCGACGGCATCAGCCAAGGCAAGCCGTGCGGCGAGCCTCACGCCGCGCACGTCAGGGGCTCCGCATCAACGACGGACCGAGCCTCGCCCGGCACCGGACTGACGCGACACAACGCAAGCCCTGCGCGCCTTGCTGCTTCCGCGTCGTGCGTAGCGACGAGGAGCGCAGCACCATCCTCGATGCAGGCGGAAACGAGGAGAGCGAATACGTCCGCCGCGAGTTCGGGGTGCAGGGCTGCGGTTGGTTCATCCGCGATCACGAGAGAGGGGCGATGGGCGAGAGCGCGCGCGATCGCCGCGCGCTGGCGCTGGCCGACGGAGAGGGCGGCGGGCTTCTTGTCGAGCTCGGCCCCGATGCCGAGCAGTTGGGCGAGATCGAGGATCCGTTGCGGATCGCGCCTGCCCGCCAAACGTTGTGGGAGCGCGATGTTCTCGGCAACCGTGAGAAAGGGGAGGAGGCCTCCCGTCTGCAGCACATAGCCGATGGCGCGGGCGCGCAGCGCGGCGAGCGCATCGTGTAGGCTGCGAGCCCACAGCGCCGCTGCATCCACACCCGCAACGACAAGACGGCCGGCGTAATCAGGTGCAAGCGCCAATGCTGCGAGATCGAGAGTCGTGCTCTTGCCCGCCCCTGAAGGCCCGACCAGGGCGAGCGCCTGCCCTGCCCCCAGAGCGAGCGAAGGAATGTCCAGCACGAAGCGCGCCGTACCGGAGACGAGCGTGCGTCGCACGCCCTCGAGCACAAGCACGCTCACGGCAGTTGCGCGAGCGGAACCGGATACATTGCTTCGCCTGGGTCACGCGCTCGGTCAAGATTGACCCAGAGCTCGGGTTGGCGCGCATACTCCTCGTAGAGGCGAAGACGGGAGTCGAGCGCATTGATGATCTCGCGCCGCGCGCCAGCGCCCATCGCCACCCACTCTTCCTCCGTGATGTCCATGATCCGCGATCGGTAGGGGAGACCGTCGAGGAACTCGGCAAACACCCCGCCCACGCGCTGCAGTTCGGCCACCCGGCGCGGATCGCGCGCCATCGCCGCGGCAAGCCCGCGCAAGCGACCGAAGAACGTTTCTGGTGCGAGACGACCCGCATTGCCCGCCTCGATGATCCCCCTCAAAGTCGCCGCCAGATCCGAAAGCTGATTGCGAGTCAGCAGGACGCGCACCTCCATCGGCCGCCGCGCTGGGGTCGGGTCCGTCCAGTCTTCATCGACGGTGAAGCTGCGCACGAGGTCGGGCACACTCGCACCCTCAAGGCGGCCGAGATACGAAAGGCGCATGGCGTGCGCGACCACCTCGGTCTGCTCCGCGATGCGGCGCCCCACCTCGCCTTGGGGCGGCGTGATGCCGGCGATCGGTCGGCCGACGGTGCGCGCCACCTGGGCGAGGATCGCATCAGCCAGCATATCGACCGTCGCACCGAAGGCGGTCACGTCTCCGTCTGGCACGGGGTAGTAGAGCGCGCCAGCAGCACCAAAGGCGGAGAGCTGACGGTACTGACGCTCCGCGCGGGCGTGGTCCGCCCTGCCTTCGGGCGTGCGGAGGTGGATCACCGAAATCGCGACCTGCTTGGCCTCAGAGCGGGCGAGAGCGTTGAGGTCGGCGGCCGTCATGCCCGTCGAGGCGCGGGGGTCGGGTGGTTCGCGCATCGAAGCATCGGTGATCAGCACGAGGAAACGGCCGCCGAACTCGCTCCACTTCACTTCATCAAGCGCGAGCTTGACTCCCGCTCCGGCATCCTCCTGCCAGCCTTCTGTCGAAGCAGTGGCTTCGCGCACCTCGGCAATCCTGGGCAGGATCGCATCGGGCGCGGCCTGGAAGTCGGGCAAGGCGACAAGGCGGGCGAGATATTCAACCTGCGGACGACCAGCGAGGGAGTCGCGGTAGGCGACCATGCCGAAGCGGAAATTGTCTCGCACCACAGTGTCGCCGATGCGCGAGACGATGCGGCGGATCGCTTCGCGCGTGCGTTCGATGTAGGGCTGCATGGAGATGGTCGTGTCGATGACGAACACCACCACGGCACGAAAGTCGCGCAGCGCCTCGGCGCCCGCGCGCAATGTTGCGGCGGGTGCGGGGGCGGAAACAACCTCGAGTAGCCGAGCGGGCGGCCCGAGTTCCGGTTCCATCAGCTCGGCCGACAGAACGGGGAGGAGATAAAAGTTGCGCGTGATGTCGACATGCGCCTCCGGTTCGAGCGCGATCACAGGCCCGTTCGCGCCGCCCGCGCGGAAGGCAGCGGCACGCTCTGCGCGATCGCGCGCTGCCCAGGCCTCGCGCACGGTCGCGGCGTCGCGAAAGAACATCGCACGGTCCCGTCCCGCCGGGTTGGTGAAAGCGAGGATCATAGTATGGCGCCAGGGAATGGCGCGCTCCTCTGCGATCCAGCCCTGGGTGCGCCCGTTCGCCGTCTCGCCAACCTCGAGCCAACCGTCCCGGCGATCATAGACGTAGAAGACGGAGAAACCCGGGACCGCGGTCGCACGCGCCGTCTCGCCGGGGCGGGGCGCGAGCACCGCTCCGGGCCGGGTGATGATGCGTTGCCAGAGCGAGGTTGTGCCCTCGATCAGCAGCGGGCGACGAGAGGATTGCGCCACGGCAGGCCAGCTCGCGACGACCAGAATGAGCAGACCGACAATGACGGAGAGCAGCGAGAGCGCGCGTTTCATGGCCAGAACTCCTGTAGCGCATCGCGCGCCGTGCCAGACCCCGCCGCAGCCTCACGTTCGAGATGAGCCCTGAGGGCGGCGCGGCGCCTGGCGGCTTCCGCATCGCCCAAGCGCTCGGCCTCACGGTAGTGTTTGGCGGCCTGGCGCACGTCGGGCGAGCGGAACGGTCGGCCAGGGATGAAACCGAGCGGGTCATAGAGACGGGCGAGCGCAGTGTGCGCCTCGGCGATGTTCGCTTCCGCCGCGACCTCGAACAGCACGAGCGCATCGTCGTGCCGGCCTGCCGCCTGGCGGCGAAGCGCGACTGCGAGCACACCGCGCGCGTCAGGTGCCCGTGCCACAACCTCGGCCGCCGTCAGCCCATCTGTGCCGTCCGGCCACGTGGGGGCGGCGACCGGTGGGGCAGGCGCCGCTGGCCGGGACGTCGATTGTGCCGGCTCGCGCATGAACCACCAGCCGGCGAAGGCAAGGGCTAGCGAGGTCAGCCCCAGCGCGGCCAGCACGCGCGGACGACCCCACACGACCGAGGCCGTGGCTGGTGCCGACCGAGGCTGCGGCGGCGACGGCGGGGGCGAAGCCTCGGGCGGTCGGACCGGCTCGCGGACAGCAACGGCAGGGCCGAGCCCGATCCGCACCTCGCCCTCGTCGAACACGGCGATGGAGGCAGGCCAGAACAGGGGCAAATCCAGCCCGAGCGACGGTAGCCTCAATGTCAGCGGCCCGGGCTCCAAGTGGCGGCAGACGGACGGGCCAAGGATCAATACGGTGGCGCCAGGCGACGTCTCGACAGCAAGCGGTGTCAGCACCACCTCGCCCACCTGCCATCCGCCGGGCCCGAGGTAGGTGGCAGGCAGTTGCCCGCGGATCAGGGCGAAGCGCGCATCGCCTAACGGCTGGACCAGCCCCTCAAGCACAATCCGCGCGTGGCCGAGTGGCCTGGCCGGGTCGGGTTCGGCGCGCGCGGTTGGGACCGACGGCACGCCCATCACGCCGCCTCAGCGAGCCGGGAGAGAATGCGCCCAAGTTGGGCATTCGCTGCTGAGTCGATGCCACCGCCAAAGGCATGGTCGACGTTGCGGTCGATCAGCCGGGCGAAGGCGGTGATCCAGTCGATCGCGTAGTCGCGCTCGAACGGGGTCGGCTGTTCGCCAAGACGAGGCCAGTCCTCCGCCGCCTCGCGGGCGCGGAAGACGATGCGGCCCTCGCGCGCCGTACGTGGGCGTTCCGCTTCCGGCAAACGGTCGAAACCGAGGGCGGCGACATAGTCGTTGATCATCCGTTCCGCGATCATCACGGGCTTGACCAGGGCCTGAGGCAATCGTTCGCGATAGGACGCCCTAGCCCTGATCGCGTCGGCGAGGCGCCCGCGCAGATCTTGCCAGGCGGCCCCGGCGGCGAGCTGGGCGGCGAGAAAAGCGGCGTTTTCGCGCGGAATGAGGAGGAAAGACGGTGTGGCCGGGTCGGCAGCGAAGGCGCGCAGGCGCTCCTGCCACTCGGCCAGCGCGGCCTCTGCTAGCTGGTCGGCGAGATCCATCGTGGCGCAGCCCGCCTGAGCGGGCGCAGCAGCAGCCGGCTCCTCGCCGAACAGCGCGGCGAGCTCGTCGGAGAGACTGACGGCGGTTGCAGCGGCACCCAGCACGGGAGGCGCCTTTGGATCGAAGGTGGGGACCTGCAGGATAAGCCTGGTGAAGGCCACCTGCAGAGCATCCGTTTGCACCATCAACGCCTGCAGAAGCAGGCCGAACCGCTGCTTCTCGAGGCAGGCAGCGAGATGCCGTGCCAGCGCTGCCCCCTCGGCGCGTCGCTTTTTCCGTTCCGCCTCGCGATCGTCCGAGACATGGAACGGATCGAGCCGCCCCGCCGCGTCACGCGCGAGCCGGGACAGGCGTGCCGCCACCTGGCCGCGCTTGAGGGCCGGGTTGCAGACCGGCGCAAGGCTCTCCGCGAGGTAGGTGATGCCGCCATCGTTCAGCCGCATCGCCTCGTCCCAGGCTTTGGCGGGGTTGCTGAAGTGACGCCGCACCTCGGGCGTGGCGAGAAACTCCGCTCTCAGCCGCGCCAGCCGCTCCGGCTCGCGCAGCGCGATCTCGCGCCCCTCGGCATCGTAGTCGAGGATCGCCTTGGCGAGCACGTTCGGATTGCGCAACCAGAACGTGTTGGCGAAAGGCGAGCCGGGGGTCCACTCCATCGGCCAACTGTGTTCAAGACCGAGGAAGCGCGTAATCGAGGCCTCGATGCGGGTCGCCCAGCGGCTCGCCGCTGCCTGATCCTCGCGCCGGCCGCGCTTCTCCTCAAACTCCATGTCGAACTTGGTCAGCACGATGAACAGGGCGGTCGGGTGCTTCGCGCGCTCCTCTGGGGTCGGGCCGTGTGAGGCGTCGACCCACTCCTTCACCATGCCCGGCAGTGTCCGCACCTCCTGGTTCGATGGGCCGATGCAGAGCAGCATGGCGGTGAGTTCCTGCTCCGCCACATAGCGCTGATAGAGATAGGCCACCTTGCCGCGGAGATAGAGGGGGGCGACGCGCGCTGGATCGGCTAAGTAACCTTCCGGATCCGAAAGAACCTCGCGCGACCGCGCACCCGGAAAATCAAGCAGGTCGGTCGAGGAGAAGAAGGGCCAGGGCTGGTCGGCGAGCGTGAGGCGGAGTTCCGCCGTCAGCGCAGCGATGATCGGGCGCGGCAGAGCCGCGCGGCGGCCGTCGCGGGTGGCGACCTCAAGCGTATCAGCATCTTCGGGCTTGCCCAGCCCTGCCAGGGTTTCGACATCAATCACGCTTGTCTTTCGCGGCAGCAGGGCCTCGAGGCCAAGAAAGGCCTCGTCAGGGTTGCCCAGTGCCTCGAGCGCCTCGCAAAGGCGACGGCAGGTGTCCGTGTAGGCCGGAACCGCGTTCCACAGCACGCCGAAGAGGCGAGCGCGGTCGGCGGCGGAAAGCCTCGGCGCCAGTGCAACAGCGTCGCGCCAGAACCCCTGACCAAGCGCAAGGATCACGGGATGGCCACGGAAGTAGCGGTCGAAATACTCGGCGAGGTCGAACACCGCATCCTCGCCGAACGCCGCCGCGATGGAGGCGCCTGCGCGGCCGCGCAGGCTGTCGAGCAGGGCGGAAACCTGCTCCGCCGGCAGAGGTTGCACAGCATCACGGTTGAAGTCCTCGAGGAAAGAGTTGCCGAGGATCTTCACCACATCGGCCTGGGTGAGCAGGCGCACCGAAACCGGCTTGCCCGGCAGAGACGGTGTGGGGCGGACAGAGAAGCGGGTAACGAGCCCCGTCGCCTCCTTGCCGCCTTCTGGGTTGATCTCGGCGACGAAGTCGATCGCTCGGTCGCCGAGCACGACCCGAACGGGCTCGGTGCCCCGCCGGGCCAGGGCGGAAATGAGGTAGCTCTTGCCGGCCTGGGAGGGGCCGAAGACAGCGACGCACATCGGACGGGCGGCGGCCGCGGCAAGCCGGCGGGCGCGGGCGGCGAAACGGCGCAGATCACGCATCACGGCCGCACCCGCCTCGCGCGCCGCTTCGGGATGGGCCTCGATCCAGGCGATACCGTCGGCGATCGCCTCCGCCGTCGCCGCACAGCGTTCCGCGAGCACCCGGTCCTCGGCAGAGCGCGCGTCGAGCATCATCTCAGGGCACCTGCAGCACACCGGTATCGCGCCAGTAGCCTGCCTCCTCGGCTTCCGTCTGCAACCTGGCCACGACCTGGCGTGGATGCAGCGTGACCCCGTCGGCGTCGATCACCTCCTCGACGACGAACCGTTCGCGCGCCACTTCGGCATCCGGCTGGTCAGGGTCGATGTCGCGGCGGGCGAGCGTGACGGTGAGCGGCAGGGCGAGGCGGCGCACCGCGGACTCGTCGCCGAACTCGAGGCGATAGAGCCGGGTCGCGGTCCAGCGTTCGAGGTCGAGTTGCCGGAAACCGAGGAAGCAGGGCGCAGCGAGGCTGAGGCGAAACGAGGCCTCGCGCGCCCCGCCGCCCGGTTCGCGCGCCTCGTCGCGGAACAGCACGTTCTGCGCCCGAATCTGTCCGGACTGATCCATCAGTCCCACCAGTCGTGCCGTGGAGCGGATGGTAAGCCGCGACGTGCGCAGCAGGAACCCCTCGAGACGGCCTTCCGCGGTGGCGGAGAGCAGCGCGCCGACAGCGGCGGTCGTCTTCGGATCGGCGATCCGCCCGGCCGAATTGCGAAACGGATACCATGCCTCGACCGGATATTGGTCCATCGCAATCACGCGATGCGGCGGTACCGCGAGACGCGCCACGACGAGATCCCGCACTGCGCGCAGCCGTGATGGACGGCCCGAGAGCAGAAGCACATCGACGTCGAAGGCGTGCACCACTTCCAGCAGTTCGGCGAGCACCGGACCGAGTACCGCAGCGACCAGCTTCTCCACCTGGTCCGCGGTGACGACGAGCTCGACTGCGCCGAGCGAGAACCCAGCCCCCCCTCGCCGCGCCGCCTCACCCTCGACATGGGCGATGGCGCGCCCGACGGCGGGCAAGCCCTCGAGCAGGGTGGCGAGCTTCGCGCGCAGAATCTCCCCGCTCTGCCGACCATTCAGCGCTTCGTAGGCCCGCAACACGGCCAGCCCGAGCGGCTCGAGGACGAGGGTGACGAACTGGCGGCGCAGGTGGCGCTCCTGCTCGCTCTGCCCAGACGCCGAGCTCGCGAGGAGTTCGCGCAGAAGGGCCTTCGCGCCACTCACCCCGGCCTCGGCCAGCGCCCGCTCGAGGCATGGCAGGATCGAGGTCTCAATCAGCGCCTGCAGCACGTCGTCGCCGGCGATGCGGAACCCCTCGCGGAAGTTCTGCTTCGGCACGATCGTGTGGCCTCCCTCAACGATGTAGGTTGCCACCATCAGATCGGTCGTACCGCCGCCGATGTCGATCGAAGCGATCCTGAGCGAGGGCGCCTCGCCATAGCCCTCGCGCACGCGCCCGGCGATCGCGAACAGGGAGGAGGCGTCCGACTTCAGTCGCCAGCGGCACTCGTTGTAGAGCCAGACGAGCTGGGTCGCGGTCGCCTCATCGAGGTTGGCGACGAGTTCTGGCTTCGGAGGCGGCTCGGGCAGGGCTTCAGATGGCGCCGACCAACCGAGCAGGCTCCAGGCGAGGTCAATCGCTTCGCGCGCGCGACGCTTCAGGATCTCCTGTTCGATCAGCGGCATTGCGAGGGGAAGCGTGAGCACGAGGCGACGCAGCCGCCGCGGCACGGTGAGCCAACCGCGCGCGGCGCGATAGTCGGGGGAGTTGATCTGCACCGCGGCCTGCATCAGCAGTTCGCAAATCAGAAAGGTGGTGAGGGAGGAGCGCGAGAAGAGAGCGCGCATGCCCGGGCGCTTGCGGTAGCGGATCGTTTCGAGAACGTCTCCATCCTCGGAGACGAACTCCATGAAGGCGCCGGTGACCGGCGGGTTGATTGCCGTGCCATCCGCAGCCGGCCCGTTGAACCGCCACGGCACCGACGTCGGCCGCTCGTCCCACAGGTAGCGCTTCGGCGAAGACAGCCCCGTCGACCCTTCGTTGCCGCGCGACTGCGCGGCGAGCCGCACTGCCTCAGGCCCCACGCGCACGGGACTTGCCCAGTGGAAGGCGAGCATGCGGCCCGAAGTATTGGAGAGCGCGTCGCGGCCGAACGAAGCGCGGTGGAACTCGACCCGGCTTTCGAAGGGGATTGCCCACGTCCGCTCCGGAGCGGAGAGTTCGCGCAAAGCGAGCGGCGCGCCGTTCGTGAAGTCGAGCGGCCGGTCGGGATGGTCCTCGATCAGCACGCCGCAGCTGCGCGAATTGCCGAGATCGAGCACGAGGTCGACGGCGATTGGCCGCATGGACTGGGTGGCCGAGAGGATGTCGAGGGTGCGAACCTTCGGCACCAGCCTCGCCTCCTCAAGCACGGCGAGGAAGGTGAGATAGCGCGCCCAATGCTCGGCCCGCCACGGCAGGTCCTCGGGCCTCAGCTTGCGGCCGCGTGCGGCCTCGCGCGCTTCCCGGAAATTTGCCTCCAGCCACTTGTCCACCCAGGCCTGGCGAAGAAACCAGGCGTTCTGTTCCGCCTCCACGACCAGGCTGAATAGCTGCTCCTCGCGCACTGGCGAGAGCCCGACATAGGGAGCGCCCGGGCGCCGCGGGACGAGGGCGGTATCGAAAGCCAGCACGGCGGCGTGCGTATTGCCCGCGCCGTCGCGCGCGAAAAGACGGCTCAGACGGATTCGCACCCAGTTGGTCGGACCCTGTTCAAACCGGCCATCGCGCACCTCGCACACTGGCAGGGGTGTCCAGCGTTCGAGGAAGGGTTCGAGAGCGCGCGCGGTATTGATCTGGTAGATCCGGTCCTCGGGCGGGCGGGTCTTCGTTACCGGGTCGAAGAAGGATCCGTCCGCCTCATCCGTCATAAGCGGGCGGAGAATGACATGCGGCTGACCATCCGGCCCCCGGTCCTCCAGCTCTTCCCAGAAGGCGCGGCTAAGGCGCGGCAAGCGCGCCTCGTCGAATGGGCGGACAACGAACTGGAGGCCAGAGTGTGGAACCAGGGTGAGGAGGTCAGTCTCAACCATGACTGTGTGCCTGCCGGCTGCAGGCTAGCACAGAACATGGCCGAAGCATGGACGCGCGCGAGGCGCGGTGTGCGGGGTCAGCGCTGCGGCGCCGCTTCGGTCGGCTCCGGCACGGCGCGGCCCTCGCGGCGCGCCCTTTCCATCGCCTCCTCGACCGCGCGATTGAGATCGGTTTGGCTGCAGAGGCCGAGCAGCACCGGGTCGCGCGGCTTAATATTGGCGCTGTTCCAGTGCGTCTTGTCCCGCACCTTCTGCACCGTCTCCTTGGTGGTGCCGAGGAGAGCGCAGATCTGCGCATCGGAAAGGACCGGGTGGTGGCGAAGCAGGAAGGCGATCGCGTCGGGCTTGTCTTGGCGCTTGGCGACCGGCGTGTAGCGCCCGCCCTTGCCCTTAGTCTTCGACTTGGGCAACACGACTGTGCTCGGCGCAAGCTGGAGCCGCGCGGTCGGGTCCTTTTCGCAGCGCGCGATCTCTTCCCGTGGGAGCTGTCCGTTGGCGACAGGGTCGAGCCCAATGATGCCGACTGCCGCATCACCATCCGCGATCGCTTGCACCTCAAGCGGGTGCATGCCGCAGAATTCGGCAATCTGCTCGAAGGTGAGCGAGGTGTTCTCGATCAGCCAGACGGCTGTCGCCTTAGGCATCAAAGGCAGGGGCATGGTCGTATCCTCATGGCGCCGCGCATCCTCGCCGGCACCCGTTCGCTCAGACCGGAACATAGGGGAAACGAGGGCCGGGTCAACCATCGCGCGCAGCTCGAGAGGTTTCAGGAGGCGAAGCGCACGCCCTCCGCCTCCAGACGCTCACGCACCATGGTCTTCGGCACCTTGCCATACGCGGATTTCGGCAGACTGTCCCAGACGACGACGCGCAGCGGCTGCTTGTAGCGCGCGATCCTGCCCTGCAGGTGCGCGAGCACCTCCTCCGGCGTCACCGTCATCCCTGGGCGGGGCACCACCGCCGCCACACCCGCCTCTCCCCACTTGGGGTGGGGCAGGCCGACCACCGCCGCCTCTGCCACCGCCGGGTGAGTGAGGATCGCCTCCTCGACCTCGCGCGGATACACGTTCGACCCGCCGGAGATGTACATGTCCGACGCCCGGCCTGTGATGTAGAGGAAACCCCGCTCATCCAAATGGCCGAGGTCGCCGGTGTGGAACCAGCCCCCGGCGAAGGCTTTGCGATTGGCCTCCTCGTTCTCGAAGTAACCGGCGAACACGGCGGGGCCGCGCACGCAAATCTCTCCCGTCTGTCCAGGCGGCAGGCGGTTGCCCGCCGCATCGAAGATCGCGATGTCCATCCCTGTGCGCGGCATCCCGCAGGAGCCGACCGGAAAGGAGGGGTCGTCCTCCAGGCTGTGCTGGTCGGGGCGGAGCACGGTGATGTTCGCCGTCACCTCACCAAGGCCGAAATACTGGGTGAGGCAGCCCAATCCCAGCTTGGCGAGCGCCCGCTTCTGGTCGGCCCGATACATCGGCGCCCCGGCGTACAGAAGATGTTTGAGCGAGGTGTGGTCGTGCGCATCGACCGCCGGGTGCTCGACCAGCATGGTCAGCATGGTCGGTACGACGAACATCGTCGTCGCCCGGTGCTTCTCGACCAGCCGCCAGACCTCGGCGGGATCGAACCGTTCTGAGGTCGTCATCACCGTCGGGCAGCCGCGCGCCACCGTGGCAAGCGCGTGGATGCCCGCGGCATGGCTCAAGGGCGCGCAGACCAGGGCGCAGTGGTGCTCATCCAGCCCCGGCATGAGGTCGGCGAGATGATTGGCGACAACGAAGCTCATCTGCCCGTGTGTCAGCACCGCCGCCTTCGGTCGCCCCGTGGTGCCGGAAGTGAAAAAGAACCAGCATGGATCGCCGTAGCCGACATCGGCTTCGTGATCGGCAGCCGGCAGCTCGGCCGAGGCGAGGGCTGAGACAAGATCGATTTCGCCCTCGCCGGCATCGCCCGTCGCGAACACGGCAGCCAGGTCCGGATGGCTTGCGCGCACCGCCCGCGCATGGTCGGCGAAGCCCCGATCCCGCAGCATCGCCCGCGCCCTGCTCGCTGCACCGAGATAAGCCACCTCGGGCGGGGTGAGGCGAACGTTGGTGGGAACCCAGACGGCGCCCACCTTCAGCGCTGCCCAGAGGCTCGCGAACATCGCCACCGTGTTGCGCGAATGCACAAGGAGCCGCTCGCCCTTTGCCACCCCGTGCGCGCGCAAGAGAGTGGCGAAGCGATCCACGAGCTGGTCAAGTTCCGCCCAGGTCAGTCGCCAATCTCCGTGTACTAGGGCGAGCCGATCAGGCAGCCTTCGGGCGGTCCAGGTCAGCAGGCGCCCCAGATTCATCGCCGTCGCCGGTCCCATCCCTCTCCTCCTTTCTTACCCATTCGCTGGCGCAAGCCCGCCCGCCTGTCCAGGGCAACAGTGTCACAGGAGTTTCACGGTCCCTCCCCTCCCCGCATCGCATCGCACTTCGTAGATCGTGGCCGCGCCGAACCTGAGGGAGAACCGACCGATGTCTC
>CALFVI010000010.1 GCA_937928775.1 uncultured Elioraea sp.
ACATGCTCTCGCCGATGCCGCTCGCCATCACCCTCGGCGCGGGTTCGAACCCGATTCCGTGGACGATGCCGGCCGTGGAGAACATCAACGGCCAGGCGATCACGCTCGCCAACAAGCATCGCGACCGGCGCGACCCGAAGACTTGGCGCGGCTTCCGCTTCGCCGTGCCGTTCGACTTCTCGATCCACAACTACCTGCTGCGCTACTACGTCGCCGAAGCGGGGCTCGATCCCGATCGCGACATTCAGATCCGCGCCGTCCCGCCACCGGAGATGGTGGCCAATCTTCGGGCCGACAACATCGACGGCTTCCTCGGCCCCGACCCCTTCAACCAGCGCGCCGTGTTCGACGGCGTGGGCTTCATCCACCTGCTCACGCGGGAGCTGTGGGATGGGCATCCGTGCTGCGCGTTCGCAGTGAGCCGCGCCTTCATCAACGACTACCCGAACACCTATCATGCGTTGTTGCGTGCCATCATCGAAGCGACGGCCTATGCCTCGAACCCCGCCAACAGGCGCGAGGTGGCGGCCGCCATTTCGGCCCAGAACTACCTGAACCAGCCGGTGACGGTGGTGGAGCAGGTGCTGACGGGCACCTTCGCGGATGGGCTCGGGCGGGTGCAGCGCGTGCCGAACCGGATCGATTTCGATCCCTTCCCCTGGCACTCCATGGCAATCTGGATCCTGACCCAGATGAAGCGCTGGGGGCAGATCCGCGGCGACATCAACTACGCCCAGATCGCGGAACAGGTTTTCCTCGCCACCGATGCGGCGAAGGCCATGCGCGAGCTTGGCCTCAGACCGCCCGAACAAACGACCCGCACGCACGTGATCATGGGCAGACCCTTCGACCCGGCCGATCCCGAGGGCTACCTCGCCTCCTTCGCCATCCGACGAAGCTGAGGCCGCGATGCGCGCCGCACGCCCCCTCGCCTCGCTCGCCCTCTCCGCGCTCCTGTTGGTGCTCTTCGTCGGCATCTGGCAGTTGGCCTCGCTCGGCTCGCGGGTTGGCAATGCGGTCGTCGATCCAGAATACGCGGCTCTCGTCGGTGCCGCAGCGGCGACCGGAGGGCAGACCCCCTTTCCTTCTCCGGTGGAGGTGGGAGCGCGCATCCTCGAGCACCTCGCCGATCCGTTCTACGTGCGCGGCACCAACGACCAGGGCATCGGCGTGCAGCTCGCATACTCGCTCGGGCGCGTGCTCGCCGGCTACGGCATCGCCGCGCTCGTTGCAATTCCGCTCGGTTTCGTCATCGGCATGAGTCCGCTGCTCTACGGCGCGCTCAATCCGTTCATCCAGGTGCTGCGCCCGATCAGCCCTCTCGCCTGGATGCCGCTCGCGCTCTATACCATCAAGGACAGCGCGGTGAGTTCGATCTTCGTCATCTTCATCTGCTCGATCTGGCCGATGCTGATCAACACCGCCTTTGGCGTGGCCTCAGTGCGGCGCGAGTGGCTGAACGTCGCGCGCACGCTCGAATGCTCGACCTGGCGCACCGCCTTCTGCGTCATCCTGCCCGCCGCAGCACCGACGATCATGACCGGCATGCGCATCTCCATCGGCATCGCCTGGCTCGTGATCGTCGCCGCCGAGATGCTCGTCGGCGGCACGGGGATTGGCTACTTCGTGTGGAACCAGTGGAACAATCTCTCGCTTGCCGACATCCTTACCGCGATCCTGGTCATCGGCCTTGTCGGCATGGCGCTCGATCAGCTGCTTGCGGTGGCGACGCGCGCCGTGTCCTATCAGGAGTGAGGCGGACGATGCGGCGTGCGTTCGTCAGCGTCGAGGGGATCGCGCGGCGTTTTCCGACCACCCGCGGAGGCCCGGCGCAAACCGTCTTCGAGAACGTATGGTTCGGCATCGAGGAAGGGGAGTTCGTCTGCCTGATCGGTCATTCGGGCTGCGGCAAAACGACGATCCTCAACATCCTCGCCGGGCTTGACCGGGCCTCCGAAGGCGGGGTGGTGGTGGCGGGGCGGGAAATTGAAGGGCCCTCGCTCGATCGCGCGGTGATTTTCCAAAGCCACGCGCTCCTGCCCTGGCTGACGGCTGAGGAGAACATCGCCTTCGCCGTGCGCAGCCGGCATCCTGGCTGGTCGCGGGCTCAGGTGGCGGAGGAGTGTCAGCGCTGGATCGACCTCGTCGGCCTCTCGTCCGCAGCCGGGAAGAAACCCGCTCAGCTCTCGGGTGGCATGAAACAGCGCGTGGGCATCGCGCGTGCGCTCTCCGTGCGGCCGAAGATCCTGCTGATGGATGAGCCCTTCTCCGCCCTCGATGCTCTGACGCGCGGCGTGCTGCAGGACGAGGTGAACCGGATCGTTGCCGAGACGAAGCTGACGGCGTTCATGATCACCCACGACGTCGATGAGGCGATCCTGCTCGCCGACCGCATCCTGTTGATGACGAACGGGCCGAACGCCAAGATCGCCGAAGTCGTGGTGAATACCCTGCCGCGCCCGCGCACGCGCCATGACGTGCACCACCTTCCGGGCTACGCGGAACTTCGCAATTACATCCTCGACTTTCTGGTCGACCGTTCGAAGCGGCTTGCTGAGACCATGCCGTCCGGCTGGGACCCGCGGCGCATACCTGAAGTCCGGCCGGCCGTTCCCGCCTGAGCCTTCACCCCTGCAACACACCGAGCCAGAGGAGACCAAAGGCAATGACGCGCGCGCAACTGACCGAGAAAATTCTCGACATAAAGCGCGAGAAAGGCTGGAGCTGGAAGTATATCTGCGAGCAGATCGGCGGGGTTTCGCCGGTGCTGATCGTCGGCGCCCTCCTGGGCCAGATGAAGCTCGTCAAGCCCCTGGCGAAGAAGGCGGCGGCGCTGTTCGGTCTTTCCGAGGTCGAGGAGAGGATGCTGAACGAGGTGCCGATGCGGGGCACCCCAATGCCGCCGACCGACCCGCTGATCTACCGATTCTATGAGCTCGTCATGGTGAATGGGCCGGCGTGGAAGGCGCTGATCGAGGAGGAGTTCGGCGACGGCATCATGAGCGCGATCGACTTCGACATGGAGATCGAACGCTTGCCGCACGAGAAGGGCGATCGCGTCAAGATCACCATGTCCGGCAAGTTCCTCCCCTACAAGTACTACGGGGCGGAGCAGGGCTTGCCGACGTATGGTTACAAGGAGGAGTGAGCGGCGAAAACATCGTTCAAGGGTGGCGCGCAAGCCGCGCGCCACTCCCCCCAACGTCACACCCGGCGACGCAGGCCCACTCCGAGACCCACAGCACCAAGACCGAGAAGCGCGAGCCCCATCGCCGGCTCCGGCACATCGATCAGCGGCCGATCAAGACGGAGCAGGATGAATTCGTTGCTGTCCGGCTCGCCGGCGCGGCGGCCCGCACTGAACGGATAGTTGTTGTCGTTCACCACCACGATGTGGAGGGGGTCAACAATCGCCACTGCCTCGATGGTGACGAAGGGGAACCGGAACGTGATCGAGCCATCGCCATCGAGATCGAGAGGGTCACGGATATCGAGCAGGTCGACGAGCAGCGACTTGCGCAGAATCCGCTGGCCGTCGACCTCCTCGAACTCCCGTCGGTCGATGACGAAGATCCGTTTGAACCGCGCTGTCGGACCCTGGCCGTTGTCACGCTCGATCACCAGGAAGCGGTTGTCGTCGATCGCCGTCAGGTCGCCGATCGCCACCCCACCCGTCAGTGGGTAGAGCAGGTATCCCGGCGCGAAGGTTTCGCTGTCGACATCGAAGGCGTCGAGGCGAAGTGTGTTCGCGGGATCACCAGCGACCACGCCCTCCAGCAGCGGGTAAAGGGTCTTGCCGTCGGGGCTCATCGCGAGGCCCTCAAGCCCACCCGAATTGCGCACGTCGGGTGGAGTGTCGCCGCGGAACGGGTTCGGCGGCGCGAACACGCCTGGGATCCCGATCTCGGGGCCGAGCACGACCCCGTTCGCGTCGGTCTTGAACAGGAAAGGGCCGAACTCATCGGAGAACCAGAAGCGGCCGCGATGATCGAGGCGAAACGACTCGATATCGAAATCCGCTCCTGTGTGCAGGCGCCCTGCCTTGATCGCGGGATCGACCAGGGGTGCGTCGGCGCGCCCGTCGTAGCGGTCGAGGTCAGCCTGCAGCGGGCTGCGTAGCAGACGGTTCGGATCGGATAGCGTGATGAAGCTGCGCGGGCCGAAGTCCGGCAACACGGCGCCATTGCGAATGTCGACCGGGTGAACCCGCCCGCTGCTCCAGTCAGGCTTCACACCGTACAGTCTCAAGACGACGTCGGCGGAGTTGCCTTGGGCGCCGAAGCCATTGTCCTGCATCACGATCCAGCTCTCACGCGTCGGGCCAGGAATGATCGCAGAAAACCCTTGCACAGGCTGGCGGTCGAGAAAGGGCGGTCTCCGCCCGTTGGCAGGACCGATGAACTGGCCAGAGGTTGGGCCTGGCGAAAAACTGTCGGCGGGCAGCACGGCGTAACCGACCAACGTGGCGGCGGATGCGGCCTCCACCGAGACCGCAAGTATGGTGGCGAACAGCAGTGCGCGCTTGGTCATTCCCCTGAACCTGTCGGAACGGCCAGTGAACTGCCGAGACTGGCGGCATGCGTCCCGCGCGTTGCATAGGTTTGAAGGTTCGGTCCCCCTTGCGTGCCACCTTTCCCTGCAGAGCCGTCGCCAGCTCCCCGAACAGGAACCCCGCATGGTCAGTTTCGCGCAGACTGTCACATTCCTCTATGCCGATCCGGCTGAGGAGAGCTGGCGGTTCTACGAGGAGGTGCTGGGTCTGCCTCTGGTGCAGGACCAGGGCACGTGCCGCATCTACCAGGCTGCAGCCGGGGCGCGCGCCTTCCTCGGCGTCTGCCGCGCCCGCGCGCCGCGCGCGACCGACAACCCACGCGCCGTCGGCGGGGTGGTCTTCACCTTCGTGACCGACGACGTGGATGGCTGCTACGCGCGGCTTCAAGCACGCGGCGTGGCGATCGCGGAGCCGCCATCGCTCTCGGAGACCTACCGAGTCTATCACTTCTTCTTTCGTGACCCAGCAGGATACCTGCTTGAGGTGCAGCGCTTCGAACGCCCCGACTGGCCGCACCCCTGAGGCGAGTGCTTGCGTCAGACGCGTTCGCTGATGCGGATCGCGAGCCGGCAGCCGGCCTTGATAACGGCGGAAAGCAGCCGATAGGCGGGCGCGAGTTCCGCCTCGTGCGCGAGCCCAATGTCGCGGTGCTCCAGCTCCTCGGCGCGAAACCGTTCGATGGTCTCGCGCAACTCGCGCTCATCCTCGCCGAGTGCCTCCGCCTGGTCTCGGTAATGCTCGTCGATCGCCTCCTCCACCGCCACCGTGCAGGCCATGGCGGCGCGAGGCCCAAGCAGCGCCGTGGTCGCGCCCAGCACGTAGCCCGCGACATGCCAGAGCGGCAGCATCGCGGTTGGGCGCACGCCGCGCTCGACGACAAGGCGCGAAAAGGTTTCCAGGTGCACTCTTTCCTGCTCCGCCATGTGCCTGAGAAGAGGTGCCTGATCCGTGTGCCCGAGCACGGCGAGCTGGCCAGCGTAGATGCGCACAGCCCCATATTCGCCGGCGTGATCGACCCGAATGATGCGATGCACTAGCTCCTCCGCAGTCGGGTCTCCGGGCAGCCGCCCGGTTGGGCGGGCCTCGTCGTTGCCAAGGAAGCGCGCGTCGTTCATGCCCCTCTCCTTCTTCGCCACAGCGACATGGTGAGCATCGCCGCCACCGCCAGCGCAAAGAGCGCGTTCCAGCCGGCCATCGACAGGCCCAGAACGCGCAAAGCCGGCTCGTCGCATGGCACGGCAGCGACGGGGGGGAGGGTGCGTAGGAGATCGTCCACCGTCCGTGCGGTGCCGATCCCCACCGCCGCGCAGGCGGAGAAGGGAGACGGCCAGAGCCGCCACTCGACCCCGGCGTGGAACGCGGCAAGACCAGCGTTGCCGAAAAAGAGCGCCGTCACGAGGATGAGCGCGATGCCGCCGACGCGCGCCGGTGCGATCAGACCAACCAGGGCGACCCCAAGCGCCAGCCAATAGGGCCAGCGCTGTAGCAGACAGAGCGGGCAGGGCCTGAGCCCCGCCACATGTTCAGCCGTGTAGGCCAGGGCGAGCGCGAGAGCGGCCCCGGCGCTGGCGAGCATGAGCGTCGTTCGGGTGCGCATCGACCAGCTCCTTTCGCAGGGCCACAGGCATACTGGACGGGCCGGCCCCGCCCCTTCATGCTCCAGACAGCGGGGAGGAGGGAACGATGCGCCGGATCTGGGGACGGACCAACTCGATCAATGTGATGAAGGTGCTCTGGGCCTGCGAGGAGCTCGCCCTCACCTACGAGCGGATCGACGCGGGCGGCCCCTTCGGCCGGGTGAAGGATCCCGAGTTCCTCGCCATGAACCCGAACGGGTTGATCCCGGTGCTGGAGGAGGACGGGTTCGTGCTCTGGGAAAGCAATGCCATCCTTCGCTATCTCGGCGAAGTCCACGGAACCGGCAGCGGCCTCTGGCCACGGGATGCGCGCGCCCGGGCGCTCGCCGACCAGTGGATGGACTGGCAGCAGACGACGGCGCAGGCCGCGATGGGCCCCGCCTTCGTGCAGATGTTCCGCACGCCGCCCGAACGCCGGGATGAGGCGGTGATCCGGCGCAGTGTGGAGCGGGCGGCCGAGGTGTTTCCCGTGCTCGAGGCTCATCTCGCACGGCACCCATTCGTCGCGGGAGACCGGTTCACTCTGGGTGACATTCCGATTGGCTGCGCGGTCTACCGCTACCTGCACATGCCGATCGCCCGTCCCGATCTTCCCGCCCTCGCCGCCTATCATGAGCGTCTGCTTGCCCGCCCCGGCTATATGCGCCACGTTGCCGTCGGTGTGAGTTGAGAGAGGTGGGCCCAGCGCAACCGAGGCTGACAAAGGAGGTCGTTCGTGCTGCGCGATCTCGGCCTGCTCGTCGCCCGTCTGGCCGCGGCCCCGATGTTCCTTGTCGCCGGCTGGCGCAAACTCACCGGCTGGCCGCCCGACCAGGTGATCGCGCTTCTGCACCGCGAAGGGCTGCCCTATCCCACCCTGCTGGCCGCCGGCACGGTCGCGCTCGAACTCCTCGCCCCTGCCCTTCTCGTCCTTGGCGTGCTGAGCAGATGGGCCGCCGGCGCTCTCGCCATCTTCACCCTGTGGGCGACCTGGATCGCGCACAGATGGTGGACCTTCCCGCCTGCCGAACAGGTGCTCCAGACCGGCATCGCCCTGAAGAACGTTGCGGTGGCCGGTCTCTTGATCCTGATCGCTCTCGCCGGTTCCGGCCGCTTCGCCCTGCGGCGGGACTGACGGTGCTCGGGCGTTGCTCGGGCCGCCACTCCCCGGGGGCGAAGACCGCGTTGTAACGCTCCCGATCCTTCCGTACGCTTGCGCTTTTTGCGTCGAGCAGCGCACCGCTCCGCGTCAGCAGAGCCCTGCCCTCGTCATGCCGACCATACTTACGGACCTGTTCAACGGCGAGGAGGCGTTGCACGAACTCGTCCGTCTGGCGCCGATCGGCATCTGCGTGAGCGATCGCGCTCGCCGCTTCGTGCTGGTCGATCGCGCCTATTGTCGTGTCTATGGCTAGGCTGAAGAGGAACTCCTCTGGCGTGAGTTCACCCTTGTCCTCCCCGAGGAGGATCGCACTCTTGCGGCCCCGCTGCACGACGATTTCCTCAAGGGGCGCACGGACGAGTCTCCCGGTGAGTGACGCCTGCGGCGCAAGGACGGGACGCTGCGTACGATCCTGGTCGACGCCGCGCGTCTCGTCTCGCCTTCGGGAGCACGCTTCACGCTGACCACGGTGCAGGACATCACGGAGCAGAAGAAGCTTCAGTCGGAAAGGTCTGCGCGCGAACGGGAGGGGCTGATCGCCTCCGTTGTCGCGATCGCCGGACACGATCTGAACAAGACGCTGCGCACGGTGCAGCAGTCGATCGCCTTCATCGAGCACGGACTGAACAACCGCCCCGACCTCGCCGAGCTGTCGGCGGCGGTGTCCGACATCAAGCAGGTGCTCGAACGCGCACGCGCCCTGATGGGACGCCTGCAGGCGATCGCTCTGCCGACCAAACATCGACGGGTTAGGCTCGATCCGGATAGGAAATGTCTGCGTTCGCTGATTAGGTTCGCGCATCGGGTCGTGTTCGACAACGAGTGGCACGGCCCCCATCATTCTGGTCAACCCTTGGCGCCTCCCCGATACGATGGTGAACCTGCTGACGAACGCGATCGAAGCGACAGAGGCGGCGGGACGACGCGACGCCATCATTCTCCGCGTGCGACGTGCGGTGCAGCTGCCGGAGTTGGTCGGCGGCCGCTCCGACACAGCGATCGCGGTCGAGGTGACCGACCGCGGGGTCGGAATCGATCCGGAGACGATCCAGAGGATGTTCGAGCCGGGGTTCAGCACGAAACAGCTTAACGCAGCGCAACGGGTGTGCGGCCTCGGCATGATCAGCGTGCGCGTGTTCGTCAAGGAGGCAGGCGGCACCGTGCAGGTGCAGTCGGTGCCAGGCGAAGGCACGCGGATCGCCCTCATCCTGCCCGCACGCGAAACCCGGGCGGAAGGCGCGTTCGTCGCCTCGTCCACCGTAGGCTAGAAAGGTGGCGGACGGAGATCCTCATCGTCGACGATGACGAGAGCTTACTGCGTTCGCTGAAGCGTGCCGTCCGCCTGCTCGGCCACAGCGTGCGGGCAGCGCCCAGCGGCCAGGAGGCCTGCGCCTGCGCGGCCGAACGCTGTCCCGACCTCGCCATGGTCGACCTGATCATGCCCGGCATCGATGGCATCGAAACCATTGTGCGGCTGCACCGGCTCTGCCCGTCCTGCCGCTTCGTCATTCTCACCGGCACGCCGCAGGAGGCGGCCGGGCGAACCTTGGTCGAAGTTCGGCAGAAGACGATCGGCCTCGCCGATCTGCGTCAGCTGCTCGGCGCATCCCAGGCCGGCCGCCCCATCGCCGGTGGCGACGACCCCGTTCCACCGTCACCATAGACTTCCCGAGAACGCCGCGACCACCTCTTTCTGGAGGGAAGCAATTCGTTTCAGCGCCTCGCGCACCGCCGTCTGTTCGGACTTCGGCGCCGCGCGAAGATCGACGAGCGTGCCGGGCGCGCGCCCCTCCGCCGCATCGGCCAGTTGCTGACGCAGAAGCGCGCCTGCGACATCGCCGAACGCGGTGATGAGCTCGTCCGCCTCTCCGCGCGAGATCGCTTCCGCCTCTGCAAGCGCCTGAAGCCGCGCCCGGGTGCCGGTCTCGACGATGCCGTGTTTCAGCGCAAGGAGCCGCGCGCTGGCCACCAGCGGCATCAACCCTGATTTCTTCAAGTCTGTCCGGGTGCCGGGCCCTTCTTCGTCATCGCGAAACCCGCCCCAGAAGGAAAGGCCGACCGAAAGCTGGGCCAGCTGGCCGGCCAGAGCGGCGAGGAAAGCAGGCCGCGCGGCGAGGATGCGCGCCAGCGCTTCGCGCAAGGTGGCAGCCGGCGAGGCATCTCCCCAGATGGGACGGAAGTCGAAGGCAATGTCGCCGAACAGAAGTGCCACTGGGCTGCGCCGATCGGCCCACAGGCGGAATTGCTCCTGCCACTCCGAAGCCCGCTTCCGCCACAGCGGGTTGCGCGCCATCACGTGGCCCTTGCACAGCGGGAAGCCCGCTTGAGCCAAGCGCTGATTGAGGTCTTCCGCGAACGGAATGAACCAGGCGTCGATCTCGCCATGGGCCGCATCCGGGTACTCGCCGAGGATCAGCCCGTTGTCCTGGTCGGGAGCAAGGAGGGATTCGCCACGACCGGCCGAGCCCATGACGAGCAGTGTGAACGGGACTGGTGGGGGAGAGCCGCGTGCGGCGAGCGTGCGTTCGACGATGCGCCGGTGCAGGTCGATATTGATCTCGGACACGACGCCGATCACGTCCGCCGCCGGCACGCGTTCATCGAGCAGCGTGCGCGCGAGCTCCGCCTGGGCTGCCCGCGTGGCGGCGAAGCCTTCCTCATCCTCCGGTTGGGTAAGACGTTCTACTGCCGACAGCAGGCGGCTCGAAGCGGCGGCATAGGCCTCAAAGCGGTGCAGCATGCCGACCGGGCGGCGATCCGCATCGAGCACAGGGAGGTGCCGCAGGCCCCGCGTCCGCATCACTCCGACCGCGCGGTAGAGATATTCGTCCGGCCCTGCGTGGAACACGGGCGAGGTCATCGCCGCCCGCACTGGCGTGGCAGGATCAAGCCGAAAGGCGATGCGACGGACAACGTCCTGTTCAGTGATAATGCCGACGACACGGCCCTCCCCGTCCACCACAAGGACGCTTGTCTGTCTCGCCTCGGCCATCTTTCGGCAGGCTTCCGCAACCGGCGTGTCGAGCGCGACGGTTGGCGGCACCGGTTGCATCGCTGGGGCGACGCGCCCGGAAAAGAGTGTGGTCGCGCTCATGCTTCGCCCTCCGCTGCGACCAGGGCCAGGGCGAGCGCGGCGAGGTCGAAGTGGCGCTCAAGTTCCTGGTCGGCGGAAACGATGTGCATGCGCAACGCCCCCAGGATGGAGGCAGATTCGCCGCGGCGCAGGTCGGGGTGAATGGGCAGGGTGGCGAGGAGGATCGGGCCTGCCTGCAACGGCAGGGTCGTCGCACTGTGCTCGTGCGCGAGTTGCAGACGAGCAAGAGTTCGACGATAGCCGGCTGCTGCCGCCTCGCCTTCGCCGCGCAGATGGTCGGGCGGGTTGGTCGAAGCCAGCGCCTCCGCTGCGATCTCAGCCACGCGATCCGCCAAGCGATCTTCCAAGCCGCGGACATAGGGCCGCAGGCGCGCCTCGATCAGGGCCGCCACATCACCTTGTGTGGCGAAGTAGACACGCCACCGACAATCCCGCAGTGCTGCCGCGAAGACCGGCTCGCGTCTGGCCTGTTCCCAGTTCAGACCGAGCTTCACCGCGCAATAGTCGAGCACCGTCTTCTGCGCCACGAAGGCGCCCCAGCGCGCAACGAAAACGGCAAGCTCCGCTGGAGAGGCCGACCGTCCTCGCCACATCAACCGACCGAGACGCGAGAGGAGCGTCACGTTTTCCCTTCAACACGACGCGTCTGTCTTTGCATACCACGGAACAGCGTGGTAACAGAATCGCTATCGACCGCACTGGATGGCTTCGCGAGGGACGGACGGGTCAAAGCGGTCGCGCAAAGCGCCAGCAGGCGCGCGAACGGGGAGAAAACGCATGGCTTTGGTACCTAACGAAGCACCACCCAGGACGGCGCCACCGCCGGTGGAGATCGACCCCAAGAAGGCGGAAGCCTACTGGGCGAAAACGGTGCGACTGATGTGGATCACCCTCGGCATCTGGTTTTTCGCGAGCTTCGTCGTTCACCTGTTCGCCCCTTCCTTGAATCCGATTCACATCCTCGGCTTTCCGCTCGGCTTCTACATGGCAGCCCAGGGTAGCCTGATCATCTTCGTGGTCGCTCTTTTTTGGTTCGCCCGCGCCCAAAACGCGATCGACGAAGAGTTCGACGTCGCGGAGGAGTGAGGAAACCACCATGGCCCAGCAACAGGACGCCTTCCTCCGCCAACTGAACAAAATCTACGGCGGATATGTTGGCGGGTTCGCCATTTTCGTGCTCATCCTTGCAGGCCTTGAGCAGATCGGCATTCCCGATCGCATTATCGGCTATTTGTTTATCACCCTGACCATCGGCGTGTACGCGTACATCGGCATCCTCAGCCGCACGATGCAGGTGAGCGAGTATTACGTCGCCGGCCGACGCGTGCCCGCGATCTACAACGGCATGGCGACTGGGTCGGACTGGATGTCGGCCGCCTCCTTCATCGGCATGGCGGGCAGCCTCTATGCGCTCGGCTACGGCGGACTTGCCTTCATCCTCGGCTGGACCGGAGGCTACATGCTGGTCGCGGTGCTGATCGCGCCCTTCCTGCGCAAGTTCGGTCAATACACGGTGCCCGATTTCCTCGGCGTGCGGTACGGCGGCAACTTCGCGCGCCTGATTGGCGTTGCGATCCTGATCACCGCTTCCTTCGTCTACGTGGTGGCGCAGATCGTCGGGGTGGGCATCATCACGCAGCGGTTTCTCGACGTCTCCTTCACGGTGGCGGTGTTCGTGGGGCTCGCTGGCATCCTCGTCTGTTCGATGATGGGCGGCATGCGCGCGGTCACCTGGACGCAGGTGGCCCAGTATATCGTCCTTATCATCGCTTACCTGATTCCGGCCATCTTGATGTCGACCAAGGTGACCGGCGTGCCGATCCCGCAGATCATGTACGGCACGGCCCTTGAGAAGATCGAAGCGCTTGAGGCGTCGTTCCGGGCTGCGGGAATGGTTCCGCCGCCGGGCGTGGTCGCCTTCCACACCGCGCCCTTCGTCAACCTTCAGGGCGAATTCGATTTGAACCGGGCGATTAACTTCTTCGCCCTCATCTTCTGCCTGATGGTCGGAACCGCCTCGCTGCCGCACATCCTGATGCGCTATTTCACCACGCCCTCCGTGCGCGAAGCGCGCCAGAGCGTGGCCTGGTCGCT
>CALFVI010000011.1 GCA_937928775.1 uncultured Elioraea sp.
GACTCGCGTGCGCAACATGCCGGCGGCGCGGTTCAGCCCATCGAGCAGGATCCGCTCGCGCCGCGCGACCGCCGAGCAAGTGCGCAAGCCCGGCTGAAACCGTCGCTCGAGGAACGTGCCCAGCATCTGCAGCCCCTCGACCCGGCCCTCGTGCAGCTCCTGGATCCTGTTCGCCACCAGAGCGCCGTAGGCCTCGGTGGCGGCGAAGCGGAAACGGTTGGCGGCCGCAAGCGCCTCTGCTTCAGCGGCCAGCGCGGTGAGACGGTCGAGCAGCAGCGCATCGTCCTCGGCCGAGGCGCTGGTCGCCGAGACGATCGCATCGAGGCGTTTTTCGAACGCGCTGAGCTGGGGAATGGCGGCGCGGGCCGGCGGCAGGCCGAGCAGAGCCGCCATGCGGTAGGTTTCGATCTCGAGCAGACGCTGCGCCATCCGCCCAAGCCGGCCGGGCGTGAGCCGATGCGCATACAGAAGCATGCGCGTGAAGCCGTCTTCGCGAATGCGGAAGTCGGCGAACACCACGCCATCGCCGTCGCCGACCGTCGAGCCCACCACTTCGCCCGCGAAGGCATCGTTCGGCGGGGCGGACGCCACCCCGGGCAGGATCTTGAGATGCACCGCTGTGAGCCGCTCGCCGCCGAGCGCCTCAAGCCAACGCGCAAGCGGGGGAGTAAAGGCCGACCATTCGTGCGGGTCGAGATCGGCAGCGGCGTCGGCAAGCACGGTGATGGACTGGAACTCGCCGTGCCGCTCCCAGCGCACCAGCCGACCGAGCAGCGGCACCACGTGGTGGCGCGCCCCTTCCGGAGGCGGAGCGGAGCCGTGTTCGCGGCAGAGATCGGCGAAGCCGCGGCGATCGCGCTCGGCGTCGGTCTCCTGCGCCATCAGCACGACGTGCGACAGAACGGCCGGCGCGGTCAGCCGCAGATGGGGGCGGGCATGCAGTTCGTCGTTGATCGACGCGCGGAGCGGATGGTCCTTCATGTGCGCTGCACCATGCCACGCGTTCCCCTCGGGCGGGAAGGCGGGCTTGACCCGCCGGGCGGCCAAGGGTCCGATCGGGCAACGGCCAAACAGATAGCAAAGCGGCAGCTGCGCGCGTTGCTGGGCAGAGGAGGACAATGCGTGCCTCGCCCCCCGTTCGCTCGGGGTCCACCGCCAGGGCGGCTACGCCACCCACATCTTGGTGCCGGAGCCGCGCCACCTCGTCGCCATCGACGGGCTCGACCCAGCCCTTCCCGCGACCCACGGATGTTCGCGGCTTACGGTCTGAGCCGACATCCGCAAGGTGATGACGCTGCCGGCTGAGGAGCCCCTCGTGCTGTTCGGTGCCGGCGGGCTCGGGCTGAATGCGATTGCCATTGCGCAGGCGGTCGCGCATCGCCAGCATCGTCTTGGTCGATCTCAACCCTCGCAAGCGCGAGGCGGCTGCCGCCCGCGCGAGCGAGGGGATCAACGGGGCAGGGACGCAGGAGGAGGTGGCGCGTCGGCTTACCGCGGCCTGCGGCGGCGCCGTGGAGGCCGTGATCGCCCTGGTCGGGGCGGGGGTCACCGCCCGCGCTGGCTTCGCCTCCTTGCGCCAGGCTGGAACCCTCGTCCTGGTCGGGCTCTATGGCAGGGACCTCTCGCTGCCTCTGCCGATCATGGCCACCCGGGCGTTCACCGTGCGTGGGAGTTACGTCGGCACCCCGAAGGAGCTGCGGGAGGTGGTTGCGCTGGTGCGGGCGGGCAGGCTGCCTCCGATCCCGATCGCAACGACACCGCTTGGGGAGGCGAAGGCGGCGCTTGAGCGTCTGAAATCGGGGGCGGTGGTCGGGCGGCTCGTCCTCGTCAACGACGGTCGGTTCTGAGCCGGTCATGGTGCGCGAGGGGTTTCGGCTGCTACAACCTTGAGACGGACCGAAACGGACCGCAAGGGGGATGGCACCACCTGCGCGCGCAGCTGGATCGAGGGAGGGGATCGACGAGACATGACAACCCGTCGCGCCGGGGTGCCGCCTGCCGCTCTGGCGGCGGATGCCGTGCTGGGCGCCAACCAGGCCTTCTACGAGGCCTTCAACGCGCGCGATGCGGAGGCCATGCACCGGCTGTGGTCAGCCGAGGCGCCCGTCATCTGCGTCCATCCCGGCTGGAACCCGCTGACCACGCGCGAGGAAATCCTCGCCTCTTTCGCCGCCATCCTCGCCAATCCGGAGGCGCCACAGTTGGAGTGTGAGGATCCGGAGCCTCTGCTGCACGGCGAGGTCGCCTTCGTCGTCTGCCATGAGCGCGTGGAGGGGGCGCTGCTTGCCTGCGTCAATGGCTTCCGGTTGGAGGACGGGGTGTGGCGGATGATCCTGCACCAGGCGGGGCCGGTCGGAGAGGAACCCTCGCGCCGGCCGGCCTTCTCGTTCCGCTCACGCCGCATTCACTGACAGGGCTGGGTCCGAGGCCCGAGGCGGGGTACCGGTGGCGATGTTGCCTCCGGGCCCGTGTGAGACGCCTCGGCCTCAGGCCATGCGCGGCCGGCAGGGCCTGGGTGGTTGCGGCGGAGCCCTCTTTCAGGCGCGACGCGATGTCACCAAAGGTTCAATCACCCTTCACGCGATCGAAACAGTCGTCGCATAAGGGGCACCCATGGCGTTGGTGTCTGAGATCGAGGCGGCCCATGCGCTCGTTCTCGAAGATGTCATCGTGCGCTTTGGCAGGGTCACAGCGGTGGACGGGGTTTCGTTCGCCGTGCGCAGAGGGGAGTTCGTTGCGATCATTGGACCATCGGGCGCAGGCAAGTCGACCTTGCTTCGTGCCATCAACCGCCTCGCGCCCGTCTCCTCAGGTCGCATCCTGGCGGAGGGGCGTGACGTCACCCGGCTGAGGGGGAGGGCTCTGTATCGTTGGCGCTCTCAGGCGGGGATGATCTTCCAGCAATTCAACCTCGTCCCCCGTCTTGATGCTCTGACCAATGTTCTGACCGGCCGCCTGAATGGGCTTCCGTTCTGGAGGTCCTGGACGGGCGCATTTTCATTCCGTGACCAACTTGAAGCGATGGCGCTGCTTGAGGAGCTCGGTCTTGTCGACAAGGCCTTCGTCAGGGTTGAGCACCTTTCGGGCGGCCAGCAGCAGCGCGTTGCTATCGCGCGGGCGCTGATGCAGCGACCGTCGCTTATGCTTGCGGACGAACCGACCGCATCGCTCGACCCGCGCAACGCGCGCCTGGTGATGGAGACGCTGCGGATGATCAACCGCCGGCGCGGCATCACGACGCTCGTCAACCTGCACAACGTCGAGTTTGCGCGGGAGTTTGCGGACAGGATCGTTGCCCTGCGCGCGGGTCGCAAGGTGTTCGATGGCGCGCCCCAGGCGTTGGATCAGAGGCTCGCTGCCGAGCTTTATTTGGGCGACGAGTCCGAAGCCGAACAAGAGCGCATGCCGCTCGTCGTATCCGCCTGAACCCTTCACAACGGCCACAGGAGAAGGTGAACTCCCATGCAGCGCGTATGCTTGGCTATCGGTCTCGGGGTCGCGCTTCTCGGCGCACAGCCCGCCTCTGCCAATTGGCGGGAGAGTATTCGCGAACTCGGCTTTGGAGTCATTCCGGTTGAGACGCAAACGCAAGCCACCGCCTCATTCGAAGCCTTCCTTCCCTACGCGGCGCAGAAGCTCGGCGTTCCGGTGCGTCTGTTCACGGCATCGGATTTCATCGGCGTCAACAATGCTCTGATCGCGAAGCAGATCCATTTTGCGTGGACCAGCCCTTCGGCATTTGCCGGGAGCTGGCTTGAATGCCAGTGCGTCGAGCCGATCGTTGCGGCCCTCGATAAGGATGGAAACCTCGGCTACAATTCAGTCCTGATCGTTCGCGCCGATAGCCCCTACCGGACGGTCGACGATCTCAAGGGCAAAATCGTTGCGCGCACTGAGCCGAATTCGAACTCGGGGTTCCTCATCCCGACAGTGGAATTCGCCAAGATGGGCAAGCCGATCGATCGGTTCTTCAACAGCCCTGTGTCCGGCGGCCACACACAGTCCGTGCTCGGGGTGTTGAACGGAACATACGACGCCGCCTTCACCTGGACGACGCGCGGCGACGGCTATGGCCAGATCCGTACTATGATCGACAAGGGGATGCTCCGGCGCGACCAAATTCGGGTGATTTGGGAAAGCGATCTCGTTCCCGCTCCGCCTGTGATCGTCCATCGGGACACGCCGGCCGATCTGAAACAGGATCTGATCCAGTTCTTTCTCGACCTGCACAAGGAGCGTCCGGACCTCGCCCGCGCCGTCGCGCACGGGGAGACACAAGGGTTCGTCCGCGTCGATCTGCGCAACTACGAGAGCACCATTGAGGCACGCCGGGCGTTGCGTGATGCCCGGCGCCGGGGCGGCTGAGGCTTAGTCCCGAGGCGAGACCGACCATGTCCTCCGCTTCGTCGGCAGGATCGCCAGCCGAGTCTCGCCTCGCCATCCTGCTCGCTTCCGAACTGCGCCGGCAACGGGTTCGCGCAACGACCGGTGCCCTCGCGTTCATCGGTCTGGTGTTGCTTGCCACCGAGGTCGGCGGGTTTGATCTCGTCCGGCTGATCGGGGGTCTGCCCCGGATCGGGGAGTTCCTCGATCTCCTTGTTCCGCCAATCCGTTCCGACCACCTCGTCGAGGATGTCGCGGAATGGTATTGGGGTATCGGGAAATGGCTCCGCCTTCTGGCCGATACGTTGCTGATGGCGGTGCTTGCGACCGCTCTCGGCACCCTCATCGGCGCGCTGCTTTCATTCCCTGCATCGGCGAACCTGGCGCGGTCGGCGATTGGCTATTGGCTTAGCCGGCGCGTGCTGGAGTTCGCGCGTGCGGTCCCTGACCTCGTCTTCGCCATCATCTTCGTCTTCGCCTTCGGGCTCGGTCCGCTCGCCGGTGTTTTGGCGATCGCGCTGCATACCGTGGGCGCGCAGGGTAAGCTGTTTGCCGAAGTCAATGAAAACATCGACATGAAACCGCTTGAGGGCGTGCGCGCAGCGGGCGGGTCTCCGCGCGAGGAGATCGTCTACGGGGTTCTGCCGCAGGTGATGCCGAACTGGATTTCATTCACCTTCTGGCGCGTCGAACTCAACGTTCGGTCGGCAACGATCATTGGCTTTGTCGGTGCTGGTGGCATTGGGCTGGAACTGTATGAGGCGCTCAGGCTCTCCTACTATGATGATGCGGGTGCGATCCTTCTGATCGTCGCCGTCACAGTGTTTGCGATTGATTGGGTATCCGAACGTCTGCGCGGCCGGATCATCGAAGGAACGGCAGCGTGAGTGGAGCCATCGACCAACAAGCGAGGCTCGCTGCTGCGCTTGCGGCGGGACGTCCGAACCCCTGGCCGCGCCGGCTCTGGGCGGCCATCACGCTCTCCGTCCTCGTTTACGCTGCGATCTCTTTTGAACTTCTTGGCCAGAAGTTCGTGGATGGTCTGCCGCGCCTCGCCGGTGCTGCGGCGATGATGGTGCCACCGAAGGGCTGGCACCATCTTCCCGAGTGGCTCTGGGCGCTTGCCGAAACCGTCGCCATGGCCTTCCTTGGCACCCTGATTGGCGCGCTGGCGGCGGTTCCGCTCGGCTTCGCCTGCGCCCGAAACACACTCACGATCCGGATCATCCAGTTCGGCTTCCGCCGTTTCGCAGACTCTCTGCGCAGCCTCGATCATCTGATTTGGGCGATCGTCTTCGTCCGCGCCGTCGGTCTTGGTCCGCTCGCCGGCATCATGGCCATTGCGATTGTCGACGCGGGTACCCTCGCTAAGCTGTACTCTGAAGCCATCGAGAACATCGATCGCAAGCCGCTTGACGGGGTGCGATCGACAGGAGCGTCGGGAGTCGAAACGATTCGCTGGGCACTTCTGCCTCAGGTTTTCCCCAACATGCTGGCCTCTGCCCTCTACATGTGGGAAAGCAACACGCGCTCCGCCACCATTCTCGGCATCGTCGGGGCTGGTGGCATCGGTTATCAACTGTCCGACCGCCTTCGCGTGTACGATTGGGGTGAGGCGAGCACGATCATTCTTCTGATATTGGGCGCGGTCTATGTTATTGACTTTGTCAGCGCGCGCTTGCGGAGCCACCTGATCCGAGGCGGTTGAGGCCGAGGCAATGTTCGTTGCAGATGCAAGTCTTCGTTCCAGTTACGTTTTCTGCGGACTAGCGGTGTGTTCGTACCCAACCGGCAGGAACGAGACTCGTCATCTCGGGCTTCGCAAGCTGAGCGATGCGGGCGATGCGAATGTTCGGGCAGACAAGGGGCCAACGTCAGCACTTCCCAGACCTCCGCTGGCCTTGGCGGGTGTGTCGTGAGCCCGTTTGCCCGGATCGATAGCGCGCGAGGAGAAGATCGCTGACGGGCAGACCGGTGCGCGCGAGGCGGAGACGCGTGTTCGCTCACTCTCCGCGCTCCGTCACCCGCTGATCGCTGCCGGCACGCTGGACGGTGAAGGTGTCGAAAGCGAGACAGAGCGCCGACGGCACGCTGAGGCTGCGCCTGACCAAGGGCGGCGCGCAAACCGTTTCCGCCCGAATACGTCATCCGCCCGCCTGAAAGGTCAAACACCGCGCCGGTGCAGAAGCCATTCTCACGCGTGCAGAGCCGGGCGATGAGGCTGGCCGCCTCGTCCAATTCCAGGGAGCGTCCGCGCGGGATGTTGGAGAGCATGGATGCGATGTGCTGTTTCGTCATCTGGTCGAAGATACGCGTGCGCGCCGCCGCCGGGGTGATGCAGTCGATCGCGATGTCCCGCGCGGCATGCTCCTTGCCGAGCGACACGGCGAGCGCGATCACGCCGGCCTTCGAGGCGGAATGGGCGGCGGCGTTGGGGTTTCCGTCCTTGGCGGCGATCGGGGCGATGAGCACGACACGGCCGTAAGTCTGCTTCGCCAGCGCAGGCAGTATGGGCTTGATACGCTTTCAGCAATGAAATGTACGGTTCAGGTTGACATCGAGGAGCCAGCGCCACTCCTCGACCGGATCGTCGATCACCGTCGCATTCATGCCCGCGAGGCGCGCGCTGGTGACGAGCGCGTCGATCCGGCCGAAGGCGCCGAGAGTGCCGCGGGCGGCCGCCTGCACAGCCGTGAAATCGAGCACGTCGACAGCGAAGGACCGCGCGCCATCGCCGAGTTCGGCAGCCGTGCGTTCGGCGAGCGGCCCGTCGACGTCCCAGATGGTCACCTTCGCTCGGAGGCAACGAGGTGGCCGGCGATGACGAAACCGATGGGCTGCGCCCTGCCCGTGACCACCGCAACCTGCCCTTCCACGTCGTCCCGGTCCATCCGCCTTGGCACCCTTTTTCCTTGCGCAACCCAGCGGCTCAGCCGAGCGCGGCGATCACCGCGTCGACCGTCGTCAGCATCAACATGTTCTGC
>CALFVI010000012.1 GCA_937928775.1 uncultured Elioraea sp.
TCGCCGTCAGGCGTTGCCGAAAGCGGACAAGCCCGTCTGCGCCCGACCCAGGATGAGAGCGTGGATGTCGTGCGTGCCCTCGTAGGTGTTCACCGTCTCCAGGTTCAACAGGTGGCGGATGACGTGATATTCGTCGACGATCCCGTTGCCGCCGTGCATGTCGCGGGAGGCGCGCGCGATCTCCAGCGCTTTGCCGCAGTTGTTCCGCTTGAGCAGCGAGATCATCTCGGGCGCGGCCCGCCCCTCGTCCATCAGCCGCCCGAGCCTCAGGCACCCCTGCAGGCCGAGCGCGATCTCGGTCTGCATGTCGGCGAGCTTCTTCTGGATCAACTGGTTGGCGGCGAGCGGACGGCCGAACATCTGCCGCTGCAGGGTGTAGCTGCGCGCGGCGTGCCAGCAGAACTCGGCCGCGCCCATCACGCCCCAGGCGATGCCGTAGCGCGCCTTGTTGAGGCAGGAGAAGGGCCCCTTCAGCCCGACCACGCCAGGCAGCAGGGCATCGTCCGCCACCTCCACCTCCTCGAGCATGATCATGCCGGTCGAGGAGGCGCGCAGGCTGAACTTGCCCTCAATCTTCGGCGCGCTGAGCCCCTTCGTGCCCTTCGGGATAAGGAACCCACGCACCTTGCCCTCCTCGTCCTTCGCCCAGACGAGGAAGAGGTCAGCAATCGGCGCATTGCTGATCCAGGTCTTCGACCCCGAAATGACCCACCCGCCAGGCACTTTGCGCGCGCGGGTGCGCATCGCAGCGGGGTCGGAGCCGGCGTCGGGTTCGGTCAGACCAAAACAGCCGACAATCTCGCCCGTACGCAAACCCGGCAGCCAGCGATCCTTCTGCTCCTCCGAACCGAAGGCCGAAATTGGGTACATCACCAGCGAGGACTGCACCGAGAAGGCGGAGCGGTAGCCGGAATCGACGCGTTCGATCTCGCGCGCAATCAAGCCGTAGGCGACGTGCGAGACGCCGGCGCAGCCGTGCGAGTGGAGGGTGGCACCGAGGAAGCCGAGCTCGCCATACTCGCGCATGATCTCGCGGTCGAACCGCTCCTCGCGGAAGGCAGAGAGCACGCGCGGCATCAGTCGCGACTGGGCATAGTCGCGCGCGGTGTCGCGGATCATCCGCTCCTCCTCGGTGAGCTGGTCCTCGAGCAGGAGCGGGTCGTCCCAGAGGAACTTCGGCGCCGTCCTGGCGGGGGGGCTGATCACGTTCATCGCGCGCTTCTCCCTGTGGCCGACCGACTATAGACCGTTGGCGCGGTCGGCAAAGAGGAAGGGGGGCGCGGCGGGGGTGCGAGCGCGCGCTAACCCCGCGAACACCCATCCCGCCCGACTCCCCGCTGCCGCCCCGCCCGCCTCCGCCGTCTGGGACGAGATGGCGGACGGCCAAAGCACGGTGCGCCCGGGACCATCTTCGCCGACCGCGCCTTCCACCGCCCCTGCCGCGCCCCGCCTCTGCCGGGGCCCGGCCTCGCGATGCTCGTCTGCGATCTCGTGCGCAGAGCGCACGGGGCACGGCGCGTGGTGGCCGACCGGCCGGGCGCGCCGGCGGCTGCCGCAATCGCGCGCGAGAACCGCCGTCTGCTCACCTTCCTCGCCCCGGACGCGTTCCGCTTTGCCCGCGTGCGCGCCAGCACCGCACCCGAGGCGTGGTTCGAGCACGTGCCGCTTGGCCGCGACTTCGACTGCATGCTGGTGGAGGAGGGCAATCTCACCCCAGGCGACGGGCGGGTCTTCGTCAAGACCTCGCCCTGCCTCTGGTCGCCTTTCGCGACCGAGGCCGATGCTCGCGGGCGATGCCGCGGGGGCTTGCGCGCGTGCTCGAGCTGGGCAGCGACCCGGCGCGTGGGCTGCTCCAGCTGGGAATGGCGAAGGATAGCTCGGTCCTGGCCGAGGGCGAGGCCAACCTCATCGGGCCTCCCGCCCTCGCTGCCGCGCCGTTCGCGATCCGGCGCGACACGGCAGCGTTGCCCTCACGCGTGGCCGACGTCCCTTCGCTCGGCCGCGATGGTGAGCGTCTGGAGAACGCCGCGCGACCTGCCTGCCCAAAGAGTGGTCTCAGCGACCATCACCGCCGACCCCGCACCCGCCCGGTCCGTGACGGCTGGGGATCATTTTGGCAACGTCGCCACCTGGCTGTTCCACACCGAACCGCACGCCGAGTTCACCGTCACCCTCGAGGCCGAAGTCGAGGTCGGCTTCGCCTCGCCCCCAATCCCGCCGCCACTCCGCCCTGGACGGTGGTGCGCGACCTCGCCGCCTTTGGCGGGCCGGAGGCCTGGGCAGCGGTGGAATTCGCCGTCTCCTCGCCGATGGCCCCGCGCGAGGGCCAGGCCGGCCGATACGCCCTCGAATCGCTTCCGCCGGCGCGGCCGATTCTCTTAAGGCTTCTTATGCTCACGGCGCGGATCAGACGCACCTTCACCGTCCGGCCCGGCACCACCACCCTCGCCACCTCGATCGCGCAGGTGATATCGCGCAGGTGATGCAGAACCGGGCAGGAGTCTGCCAGGACTTCACGCCTCTCCTGATTTGGCAGGCTGCGCGCCTTGGGGTGGGTCCCTGCTCGCGACGTCTCCGGCTACCTCCGAACCCGCCTCACGCCCTGCGCAAACGGCGGCGTGGCGCTGATCAGAGCCATGCCTCGGTTGGTGCCTGGCTCGGGCCCAAGCACGGCTGGGTCGATCTCGATCCCACCAACGACCTTGCGGTGCGCGACGAGCATGTCGTGCTCGGCTGGGGGCGCGACGACGCGGACGTCTCGCCGGTGCGGGGAATCATCCTCGGTGGCGGGCGGCACAGCCTCACGGACAGCGTCGATCTCGATCCCTTCGGAGAATGATCCGCTCTCGTCACGCCCTGTTCAGGCGGGTGCAAGCCGCCGCGACCGGATGAGGTTGCGCCCGAAGATGAGGGCGAAGATGAAGATCGCCACCCAGTTCGCCACCTGCCCGAAGGGCACGATCAGCACGAAACCGGCCACACCGAAGACGATCCGCTCGACCCAGGAGAGCGGCGCCTCGGCATACCCCTCGAACGACGCGGAGAGCGCGTAGATCCCCGGCAGGGCGAAGGCGGCGATGGCGAGCTGGACCAGCAGGTCCTGCGCCAGGAACGGCTGGTAGGCGAAGATCAGCGGCACGAAGTACATCGCCTTGGCGAGGCGCCAGGCGACCATGGCGGAGGCGACCGGCGAGGCGCGCGCGATCGCCGCCGCCGCATAGGCGGGGATGCACACGGGTGGCGTGACGTTCGAATCCTGGCTTAGCCAGAAGATGATCATGTGCGCGGAGAGAAGCGCGAGCGAAGCGGCCTCGGGGCTGAGCGTCGCCTCGACCACCTGCCGGCGCATCTCTGGCGGGATGGCGGCGAACAGGGTGGCGGCGTCCGCCGCATTCCAGGCCGCGCCCGGCGCGGGCAAAGCGAGGGTGGGCGCGACCAGTGTGGCGAGCGCGCGCACGAGATCGGGGATCCTGCCCGCGGCGAAGGCCGTACGCACCGCCTCGCCGAGGATCATGTCGGACAAAGCCGGGGCGGAGAGGGTGGCGAGCACGACATAAGATGCAGTGACCGGCAGTGCGGCGCCGAGCACGAGCGAAGCAGCCGCGATGAGCAGGAGCGCTAGGGCCAGGTTTCCCGCCGCCCACTTCTCCACCATCAGCGAAAACACATTGCCGAGCCCGGTGGTGGCGACCGCCGAGATGAGGATCCCGATGCCGACCAGCAGCACCGCCGTCGGCGCCATCGACCGCGCGCCAACCGCCAGCGCCTCGAGGATGCGGCGCGGCGTCATCGGCGTATCCGTCGCCCAGGAGACGACGACGACCGCCGCGGTGGCCGCCCCGGCGGCGTAGGCCGGCCCGATGCCGTCGAACAGCAGCCACAGGAGCAAGGCGAAGGGCAGGAGAAAGGCGAGGCCGCGCCGGCGCACCGTCTGCCACACCGGCGGGGCATCGTGGTCGATGAAGCGCAGAGCGTGGCGACGCGCGTGGATGCGCACCCCCATCGCCACGCCCGCGAAATAGACGAGTGCCGGAATGGCCGAGACGGCAGCGATGGTGAGATAGGGAATGCCGGTGATGGAGGCCATGATGAAGGCACCCGCCCCCATGATGGGCGGCAGGATGCCGCCCCCCGTCGAGGCCGCCGTCTCCACCCCGGCGGCGAAATGCGGCTTGAAGCCCGCGCGGATCATCAGCGGGATGGTCACCGCCCCGGTCGCGGTGACGTTGGCCACCGCCGAACCCGAAATCGTGCCCGACAGCGCCGAGGCGATGACAGCCACGAAACCTGGGCCGCCCTCGAGCCGCGCCGCCAAGGCCCGGCCGATGTCGATGACGAAACGGTCTGCTCCCGACACCTGCAGAAAGGCGCCGAAGATGATGAACATCGCCACCAGGTTCCAGGAGATCTGGGCGACGTTGCCGAGCATTCCGTCATCAGAATAGAACACGCGAAAGAGGGCGATTTCGACCGAAAGCCCCGGGAACCGGAACATTCCCCCGAGCCAGCCCCCCCACAGCGTGACGTAGGTGAAGCCGAGCACGCAGAGGATCGGCACCACGACGCCGGTGGTGCGGCGCATCAGTTCAAGGGCGACGAGACAGGCGCCGGCGGTGAACAGCCAGTCGTACCAGAGGAAGCGCGAGGAGCGGGCGTAGAACGCGTCCTCGCCGAGGAAGAGGTAGAACGGAAGGGCGAGCGCGAAGAGCGCGATCGCGATATCGACCGCGAGCGCGGCCGCCCCGCGCGCCCCGCGCCCCTGCCAGGCCGGCCAGGCGAGAGCGCCGAGGGCGGCGAAGCCGGCGAAGTGGATCACGCTCGCGCGGAGCTCCGACATCACACCGAACGTGTTCAGCCAGAGGTGGAACAGGGAGAGCACCGCCCCGCCCGCGAAGACGACGCGGGCGACCAGGCTCCCCTCTCCGCGCAGCTCGCCCTCGGCCCAACGGTTGGCCTGCACAGCCAAGGATCAGGCCGGGCGGATCGCCTCCGGAATGGCCACCCCCTTCTCGGCGTAGTAGCGCGCCGCCCCAGGATGGACGGGGTTGACGATGCCCTTCAGCGCCGTCTCGAGGTTGATCTCGCGCGTCGCTGCGTGGATGCCGTTGAGGAAGGGAAGGTTCTCGAAAATCGCCTTGGTGATCTCGTAGACGTCCGCCTCCGGCACGGAGGCGTTGACGGCGAGGAAGTTCGGCTGGGCGATGGTGTTGATGGGTTGAGCGAGGTTGGGATAGGTGCCGCCTGGGATGACGTAGCGGGTGAACAGGCCCGTTCCGCCATCGGCCTTCTTGAGCTGCTCGTCGGTGAATTCGAGGATGCGAAACTCGTTGCCTCCGCGCGCGAACAGCTGCGTGATGGCGGCCACCGGCACGCCGGCGCCCGGGTTGAAGCCGTCGATCTGCCCGGCGAGCATCGCCTCCGCCGACGGGCCGAACCCCTGATAGACGAGGTCGAAGGTGCGGTCGGGGTCGATGCCAAGATTGGCGAAGATGAAGCGGTTGGAGAACTCGGTGCCGGAGTTGCGGGCTGACATCGAGAAGCGTCGCCCGCGCAGGTTGAGGATGTCGTCGATGGTGCCACTCTGCACAAAGCGGGCGCGGATGGTGAAATGCTCGACATTGGCCCAGAGAGCGCAGATGGCGCGGATGTTGCGCTGGGGCCCGTCCGCCTGGATGGGCCCCGCCCCGTCGCGGGCATAGACGCCGAACAGCCCTTGCAGGATGGCGAACTGCGCCTGCCCCTCGCGCAACAGGCGGATGTTCTCGCCCGACCCGGCGGAGGAGATCGCCGACATGTCGATGCCGCGCGAGGCCTGCAGGCGGATCTTGGTCAGCGTCGCGAGCGCCACGCCGACGGGATAATAGGTGCCGCCGATGGTGGCGGTGGCGAGGATGTAGCTGCGCGCCTGCTGCGCCTGAGCGCGAACGATGGCAGGTGTGGCGAGGGTGCCGGTGGCGGCGGCAATCAGCGTGCGACGGCTCAGCATCAGTGACATCCTCCCTTGCGACGTGGCCTTTCGCCCCGGCCCTGGCCGGAAGCGTCGCGGCCTAGGTAGGAGACGCAAGGCGGCGGCGCAACGGGACAGGAAGGCGGGCAGTGGCGAGGCCGAACAGGGCGGCAGCGACCAGGGCGAGAGAGGCCGGTTCGTACACACCGGTCGGATTCTCAACACCGCCAGAACCGCCGCCGCTGCCATCGTGCACGACGAGCATGCGCGCCTCGCGCAGAACGAAGGCCGTGAAGCCGTCCGCTCCGTCTGGGCGCCAGTCGAGGATCAGGCTTGCAACCGGTTCGTCGAAGGAGATCACGCCGAAGAAGGTGGTCCACGGCCTGCGCGGATCGGGTGGGTCCGGTGCCTCGCTCGCTTGCTGCCAGCCACTCCGGAACGGCTCCACCATGAGCTGGTCGCGAACGAGGTGGCCATAGGACAGGACGTCGCCATAATCGTACTCGAGGAAGCCGGCGAGGCCCCAAATCGGTTCCGGAAAGAAGATCTCCGCCCGGGTGAGGCCGAGGCATGGCCAGACCGCTGTGTAGCAGCCGAAGCGGCCGTGCAGGTCGCCGTCTTGCAGGATTATGGGAGGTCCGGAGCCTAAGAACTCGGTTCGTGGCCTGAGTTCGTTCCTCTCACCGCCCGTCAGCGGGGACACCCAGGCCGTCTCTCTCGGGTCGCGATACGGGAGGCCGTCGCCCGCGGCGTCGTAGTACTCGACGTCCGCGATTTGCAAGGGACGTTCCACCACAAGGATACCGGCGAAACCGCTGGCAATCGCTTGGTTCCAGGCGTCAAGGCCGAGCACGATCGTTCGCGCCGAAGCGTGGGTCGCCAACGGCACCGCGACCGAAGCCAAAGCGAAAGAGATCAAAACGCTGCCCAGGTGTGGCATGACTCGACCCCCCCCTCTGATCCTTCAGAACTATGGCGACACGGTCTTGCCGCGCGCGAGAGACCAGCGGTTGCGAGTTTCGGGCTGCCACTCGCCTGCGTCTGACCCCGACGCAGCTTCG
>CALFVI010000013.1 GCA_937928775.1 uncultured Elioraea sp.
ACCGCCGTCTCCGCCCTGACGGTGCAGGCACCAGCCACCCAGTAGCGACCCGTCGGGCGGACGGAGCCCCGCTCCGCTCCGCCCGACGGACGCCGCCTGAAGAAAGACCCCTAGCCCGGCCGCGCAAGGCCGGAACGCCACCGGCGGACGCACACCACCGCGCGGAGGACCTGCCACGGCCATGAACGCAATCAGCAAGCGCCTGATGCGGATCTGGCTCAATGCCGGACCCCGCTTCCTGCCATTCGCCGACGTCGCCACCCCGGAACTGCCGCTCTCCCGCCTGCTGCGCCTCTCCCTGGTGCAGGTCGCAGTGGGCATGTGCCTCGTGCTTCTGGTAGGCACTCTGAACCGGGTGATGATCGTCGAACTCGGGGTCGCTGCCTCGATCGTCTCGGTGATGATCGCGCTCCCCGTCCTCTTCGCCCCCTTCCGCGCCCTGATCGGCTACCAGTCCGATATCCACCGCTCCGTGCTCGGCTGGCGCCGCGTCCCCTTCCTCTATCGCGGCACCATGCTACAGTTCGGCGGCCTTGCCGTGATGCCCTTCGCCCTCCTCGTGCTCGCTGGCGAAGGTCAGGCCGATCGCGTGCCGGCCTGGGTCGGCCAGGTCTCGGCCGCGATCGCATTTCTGCTCGTCGGTGCCGGTGTCCACACCACCCAAACGATCGGCCTCGCGCTCGCCACCGACCTCTGCAAGCCCGAACAGAGGCCGAACATGGTTGGGCTGATGTACGTCATGCTGCTCGTCGGCATGATCGGCGCCGCTTTCGCCTTCGCCGTCGCGCTCGCGGACTTCACCCCAGGCCGCCTGGTGCAGGTGATCCAGACTGCCGCGGTACTCACCATCGTCCTCAACGGCGTCGCGCTCTGGAAACAGGAGCCGCGCCGCCGCGGCATCGACCCCGACGCGCCGTCGAATGATCCCACCTTCCTCGAGGCCTGGCGCCTCTACACCCGCGATGCCGGCGCGGTCCGCCGCCTGGTCGCGATTGGACTCGGCACCGGCGCCTTCGGCATGCAGGACGTGCTGCTCGAGCCCTATGGCGGGCAGATCCTCGGTATGTCCGTCTCCGCCACCACCCAGCTCACCGCAAGCCTTGCCGCCGGCACGCTGGTGGGCTTCGCTTGGGCCTCGCGCGTGCTCTCGCGCGGGGCCGACCCGATTCGAATGAGCGCAGGCGGGGCGCTGATCGGCATCGCTGGCTTCCTCGCCGTGCTCGCCGCCGCGCCGCTGGCGCGGCCCGAACTCTTCGTCGCCGCCGTGGTTGCGATCGGCTTCGCGGCGGGGCTGTTCGGCCATGGGACGCTCACCGCCACCATCAACATGGCGCCTGCGGAGCAGCACGGGCTCGCGCTCGGAGCGTGGGGTGCGGTGCAAGCGACCGCGGCCGGCATCGGCATCGCCTTGGGCGGCATGTTGCGGGACCTCGCTGTGCTCACCCGCGCTTTCCATGGCGCTTTCGGCCCGGCGGCCGGATATGCCATGGTTTTCATGCTGGAGGGTGCACTGCTGTTCGCCACCCTAGTGGTCATGCTGCCGCTCCTGGTCGAGGGGACGATGCGGCGGCGGGCGCAAAGGGCGGCCGCACCGTCGCGCCCAGCTTTCGATCCCACACGCCCTTAGGAGACGCTGATGTCCGAAACGATCTGCCGGCTCTATGCAACGCGCGAGAAGGCGGAAAGGGCGAGCCAAGCTCTGCGCAAGCTGGGCTACGCAGACATCCACCTCTTCGCCCGCACCGGCGCGGAGACGGTCGAAAGCCTCGCAGAGGCAATCACGGCGGCCCGCATCGTCCCCGACGAGGCGCGGCACTACGCGGAACGAGTCAACCAGGGTGCTGTGCTCGTGGTCGTGCACACCCTGTTCGGGGGCGCGTTGCGCGCCCGGCTGATTCTCGACGGCGAAGGCCCAATCGACACTGGCCTGCCGAAGCCCAGCACTGCCGTCACGCCCGCCGCGGCCGCCTCCGCCGCCTCGGGCTTCAGCTGGTTCTGGGCCAAGCACCCGTTCGAGGCGCTCACCGGTTGGTCAACCCTGACGAAGGAGGGATGGATGTTCTCCGACCGTTTCGGCTGGCGCTACCTGACCAGCGACCCAACCCCGTTCTCCTCCGCCTTTGGCTGGAGGCTCCTCTCCGACAACCCCCACCCGCTCTCGTCGTGGCTGGGCTGGAAGCTCCTCTCTGACAATCCGCACCCGTTCTCGTCGATGATGGGCTGGAAGCTCCTCTCTGACGAGACGCCGGCGACCCCCGCCGCCGCCCCGGCACAGGCCGCCGCTTCGTCGGAGCAACCGCAGAAGCAGTCCGCGGCAAAGGAAACTCCACCGCCTGCCGCCTGACCGCCTCTCCGGTCAGCGTCCGAGACGCCCGCTCGGCGTGAGGTCGAGGCCCAGGGATCGCAGGATCTCGTAGGCCAGCATCACGCCGAGCATGGCGATGGCCCAGATCGCGGCCCAACGCAGCATTGGCTCGCCGGCCGCCAGCCGCGACCGCACCCCCGGCCAGACCAGGATGGCCGCCCCGATTAGTCCGATGATCCCCGCGATCTGCCACGCCTCCATCCACCTTCCTTCCGCTCAGCCATCGTCGGTGACCGCGTGACCGCCACGCTCGCCTTCCACGGCGCGGCGGGCACCGTCACCGGCTCCTGCCTCCGCCTCGCCCTGCGCCACGAAGAGGTGCTCATTGACTGCGGCCTGTTCCAGGGGCCGAAGACGCTGAAGGAGCTGAACTGGCGACCCTTCCCCTTTGACCCCTCTTGCCTTTCTGCCGTCCTGCTCACCCACGCCCACATCGACCATGCGGGGCTGATCCCGCGCCTTTATGCAGAAGGCTTCGGCGGCCCCGTCTTCGCCACCGAGGCGACGCGCGATCTCTGCCGCTTCATGCTGCCCGACTCTGGGTCGATCCAGGAGGCGGAGGTGGAGCGGCTCAACCGGCGCAACGCGGAGCGGGGACTGCCGGCGGTGCGCCCGATCTACACGGCACGCGACGCCGAGGCCTGCCTGCGCCTGTTCCGCCCCGTCGCCTACGACACCTGGATCGACCTGCCCGGCGGTATGCGCGCTCGGTTCTGGAACGCGGGCCATATGCTTGGCTCTGCCTCAATCGAGCTCGTCCTGCCTGGTGGGGGCCATCTCCTCGTCTCCGGCGACATCGGGCCGGGAGCGAAGTCGTTCGTCGCCGACGCCCAATCCCCGCATGATCCGGACTGGCTGGTGCTGGAGACCACCTACGGCGATCGCGATCGCGAAGATCTCGCGCCGGAGGAGCGGCGGGAGCGGCTTCGCGCCGAGGTGCTTGCTGCCCTCGCGGCGGGCGGCAATCTGCTGATCCCGGCCTTTGCGGTCGAACGCACGCAGGAACTGCTGCACGACCTTGACCTTTTGATCGAACGCGCTCGCCTGCCGCCCGTACCGATCGTCATCGACAGCCCACTTGCCGCCGAAGCCACGGCCTGCTTCCGCCGTCACCTGAAGGAGCTGCCCGAGGATACGGAACCGGCCGAGACCTTCCTCTCCGGCCCCAACATCCGCATCACCCGCTCGATCGAGGAAAGCAAGGCGCTGAACCGCGTCGCAGGGGGCATGATCATTCTCTCCGCCTCCGGCATGGCCGAGGCTGGGCGCATCCGCTACCACCTCCTGAACCATCTTTGGCGCGCCGAGGCGACGGTGCTGTTCGTGGGCTACCAGGCGCCGGGCACGCTGGGGCGGCTTCTGCTCGACGGGGCCGAGCGCGTCTCCATCATGGGTACCGAGGTCGCGGTGCGGGCGAGGATCCGTTCGCTCGACCTCTACTCGGGCCATGCCGACCGCCGGGGCCTCGCCGCCTGGCTCGCGGCGCGCGGACGCGTCGGAAGAGGGCTCTTCCTCGTGCATGGCGAGCCGGAAGCGCGCGATGCCTTCGCCGCCCTGGTGCGGGAACGGACCGATGCTCGCCTGTTTCTGCCGGAGCTCGATGCCATCTACGCCCTGCCGCTGGACCGCGCGCCGGAGCCGCGCCGTGCCACGCCACGGCTGGCGCCTGACGCGGCGCGCGCGCCCTTCGATTGGCACAACGAGCGGGTGCGGCTGCTAATGGACCTCCGTCGCCGGCTAGAGGAGGCTGGGGACGATCGTGCACGCGCCGAATTGTTGCACCGCGTGCGCCGGGCGTTGGTCGACAGATCGGGGTGAACCCCCTCGGCCGGGCTTCGGCGCAAAGTCCTTGCCGCCTCACCGGCGGAGGCGTCATGCTAGCAGTATTGTGCAGACGCCGCTTGCCATCTCGGCCCGTCCGTCGGTGCGGCCTGGCTCTAGCCCGCCGCTTTACGCTGCGCTCGACCTCGGGACCAACAACTGCCGTCTGATGATCGCCGCCCCGGCAGGGCGTGGCTTTCGGGTGGTGGACAGTTTCTCCCGCATGGTCCGTCTCGGCGAAGGCTTGGCCTCTTCCGGCCGGTTGTGCGAGGCAGCGATGCAGCGCACCCTGGAGGCGCTGTCTGTCTGCGCGGAGAAGCTGAGCCGGCACCGCGTGCGGCGACTGCGGGCAATCGCCACCGAGGCCTGCCGTAGGGCCGAGAATGGGGCGCGTTTCCTCGAGCGGGTGCGGGCCGAGACCGGCATCAGCTTCGAGATCATCGGGCCGCGCGAGGAGGCGGAGCTGGCAGTGGAGTCCTGCACCTCGCTGCTCGCGGGGCCCGAACCGCGCGCTCTTCTGTTCGACATCGGCGGAGGCTCTACCGAACTCGCTTGGATTCGCGCCCGCCGCCCTGGTGAGCCGCCCTCGGAGGTGATCGGCTATGCCTCGATCCCGCTCGGCGTGGTCACGCTCGCCGAGCGTTGGGGCGAGCGCGCTTTCGATCCGGACGGGTTCGAGGCCATGGTCGAGGAGGCGATCGATGCCTTTAGCTCCTTCGATGACATCCACCGCATCGCCGATGAGATCGCGCATGGGGGCGTGCGGCTCATCGGCACCTCCGGCACCGTGACCACAGTGGCCGGTGTCGCCCTTGGGCTTGAGCGCTATGCCCGGTCGTTGGTCGACGGCTGTACGCTGACCGGGCAGGAAGCGGACCAGGCGCTCGAGGCGCTGCTCAATCTGGGTCGGCGCGGGCTTCTCGCCCACCCGTGCGTCGGCCCGGGGCGGATCGAGTTCGTTCTGCCCGGCTGTGCGGTGTTCTCCGCCATCCGCCGGCTTTGGCCTGCTCCGCGCGTCACGGTTGCCGATCGCGGCCTGCGCGAGGGCGTGCTGATTCGCCTGATGCGGGCTGACCGCCGGCTACGCCCGCTTGACCATCGGCCCGACAGACGATTCGCCCCATCCTTGCCGGTATGAGAAGCACCCCGCCCGGTCGCAGTCGGGGGCTGCATGTTGGTCTGCGCAGGAGCAGACGCCGTGACCCCTCTTCGACGCGTTGGCTCACCCGCCAGCTCAACGATCCCTACGTGCGCGCGGCCAAGGCACAAGGGTTTCGCTCGCGCGCTGCCTTCAAGCTTCTCGAGCTCGACGCGCGCTTCCAGCTGCTGCGCCCTGGCTTGAGGGTGCTCGATCTCGGCGCCGCACCGGGCGGCTGGACGCAGGTCGCGCTGGCCAGAGTCGGGTCGTCAGGCCGCGTGGTTGGGGTCGACCTCTTGCCAATCGATCCCCTTCCCGGCGCGGTGCTGATCCGGGGCGATCTGACGGAGCCAGAGGTTCTGTCGCGCGCGCTTGCCGAACTGGGCGGGCCGCCTGATCTCGTGCTGTCTGACATGGCGCCGAACACGACGGGGCATGCCGCGACCGACCATCTGCGCATTGTGGCTCTGGCCGAAGCTGCGGCTGAAGCCGCGCTCGCCCATCTCGCGCCCGGTGGCGCCTTCGTCTGCAAGGTGTTCCAGGGCGGGGCCGAGCGCGCGCTGCTCGAGCTCCTGAAGCGGGCCTTCGCCTCGGTGCGGCATGCCAAGCCCCCCGCCTCGCGCAAGGAGAGTGCCGAGACCTACCTGGTGGCGCAGGGCTTTCGCGGTCGCGCTGACTGAGCGCGGCTGAGGGGGCGGCGCCGTCTCAAGCGCCGGCGAGCTCAGGCGCGGTGGCGAGCTCGTCCGGGGTGTCGAAATCGCGCAGGATGCAATCCTCCTCAAAGGAAACCTCGTGCACGGCGGCAGCATGCGCGGCGAGTAGCGCGCGCGCGCCAACATCGCCCGCGAGCGCGCACAGGGCGGGGAAGAATCGCGCGCCGAACAAAACCGGGTTGCCACGCACGCCCCGATGCACCGGCACGACGATCTCCCGCCTCGCTTCGCCATCGAAGGCCTCGATTAGCCGATCAAGCACCTCGTGGCTGAGGAGCGGCATGTCGCCAAGCACGATCAGCGCGCCGGCGGTTCCTTCGCCCAGAGCCTCGATCCCGGTCCGGATCGAGCTCGCAAGGCCGGTGGCGTGATCCGGGTTGTGGGCCAGGAGGACGTCGCGCTGAGCGAGGGCCTCGGCCACCTCCTCCGCCGCATGCCCGGTGACCACGACGACGGGGCGAGCACGCGAGGCGAGCACATTGTCCACCGTGCGCGCGATCATCGCCCGCCCGTCGGATCCGCGCACCAGCAGCTTGTTGGTGCCACCGAAGCGCGAGGACTGGCCGGCGGCGAGCACGATGGCAGCGATGGATGGACCTGCGCGCGGTTCGGGCGCGGTCGCGCGGTCGCGCGGCAGCGGGCGGAGCGGGGTTTCCTTGAGAAGCCCGCCAACGCCGAGCGCCATGATGTCTCTGCCCCGGATGGGAAGGTCGGCCATCAGCCGCTCGAGCACCCAATCCACGCCGTTGCGCTTTGGGCTGCGGGCGCAACCAGGGAGCACGATCGTCGGGATGTCGTTGATCCGCCCGAACAGCAGCAGGTTGCCGGGATCGACCGGCATGCCGAAGTGCATGATTTCCCCTCCAGCGCGCATGATGCCCTCTGGGCAGACGTCGCGGCGATCAACCACCGCCGAGGCGCCGGCGACGAGCAGGAGCCGCGCCCCGCGCTCGCATAGCCGCTGAAGGGCGTGCGCGACCGCCACCGCTTCGTGGGCGCACTGTTCCGGCTCGAGAAGGGGTGCGCCGAGGGCCGCAAGGCGGGCGCGGGTGGCGGCCACTGTGCTTTCGAGCACGCTCTCCTTCAGCCCCGGCAACCTGGTCAGCACCAGCCCAACAGGTCGGGGGCGGAACAGGTGCACGGCGAGCAAGGGCCCGTTACCACGCGCCGCCGCCTCGGCCTGGGCGAGCAAACTTCGGGGGACTGCGAACGGAATAATCTTCACAGTGGCCACCATCTCGCCCGCCTCCACCACCGAGTCGTTGGCGAGCGTGGCGAGGGTGACGGCCTCGTCGATCGCGTTCAGCGCATCAACACGGGCGCGGTCGACCCGGAACAGACCGCGCGCTGTGGCATACAGGTTGACGCGGCCGGTGGCGGCTCGGCTGCGCGAAAGACCCGGGCCGAAGCAGGCCAGGGCGACGCGCTCCGCCGCCTCGTCCTCGCCGACATCACCCGGTTCGAGCCGCGCACAGACTACGCGCGCGATCCCGGCTGCACTGAGGGCTGCGACGTCCTCGGCGCTTAGCACGCGGCCCTTCTTCAGGATGCATCCGCCCGCGCGCAAGCCATGGGCGAGGATCGCGCCCTCGGCCTCGTCGATCGGAACCTCGCCGAAGATCACGCCGCCGCCTCGGCCAGAGGGCGCGCGACCAGGGCTGCGCCGCGCCGCACGCCGACGATCTCGGCGAGAATGGCGAGCGCGATCTCCGCAGCGGTGACCGCCTCGATGGCAAGCCCCACCGGGCCGCGGATCCGCGCCAGCGTCTCCGGTGCATGCCCAAGCGCGGCAAGGCGCGCCAGTCGCGCAGCGTGGGTGCGACGGGAGCCGAGCGCGCCGATGTAGAACGCCTCCGTGCGCAGAGCGGCATCCAGAGCTGGGTCGTCGAGCTTCGGGTCGTGGGTGAGGGTGACGACGGCACTGCGCCGGTCGGGGGCAAGGGCGGCCATCGCCTCGTCAGGCCAGCGGTCGTCAAGCGTGACGCCAGGGAATCGTTCCGCGGTCGCGAAGAAGCGTCTGGGATCGATCACCGTCACCGCAAACCCAAGCGGCGGAGCCATGGTTGCGAGACCCTGCGCGATGTGCACTGCCCCGACAATGATCAGCCGAAGCGGCGGGTTGTGCGGATGGAGGAACCAGCGCTCCCCGGCGTGCTCCACCACGCGCGCGGCATCGTCGCGCAAGGCCTGATGCGCCGCGGCGACGATCGCCTCCGGCACGGCATCGCCGTGGACGCCGGAGTCGGCGATCAGCGCCTGTGCACCATCAGCCAGTCGGGTGGCGAGAAGCACGGGCCGCTTCGCCGCGCGCTCCGCCTGCAGGGCCTCGAACAGCGCGCGTCTCATGCAAGCTTCTCGACGAAGACGGTGACGGTGCCGCCGCACGCCAACCCCACCTCCCAGGCGCATTCATTGGTCACGCCGAAAGAGAGGAGCTGCGGCACGCCCGTCGCCATCACCTCGCGCGCCACATCGGCCACCGCACCTTCGATGCAGCCACCCGAGACGGAGCCGGCGAGCCTGCCCGAGGCCGTGATGGCAAGCCGTGAGCCCGGCGGCCGCGGCGAGGAGCCCCAGGTCTCGACCACGGTGGCAAGCGCCACCGTTTCGCCCTCCGCAACCCAGCGCCCGGCGATGGCGAGAACGTCCTCCGCTTCCTCCGTCATGCCGCCTTCCTCCGCGGAGAAGCGGGTGCGGAGAGGATCCGCACCAGCGCTTCGATGCTTTCGATATTGTGCGCAGGGCGGAAGTCGTCCACGTGCGGCAGCATGGCGCGGATGCCAGCCGCGCGCGGCTCGAACCCCTCGTAGCGCAACAGAGGGTTGAGCCAGATGAGGCGCCGGCAGGACCGGTGCAACCGGTCCATCGCCTCCTCCAAACCCGCTCCCCCCTCGCGGTCAAGCCCGTCGGTGATCAGCAGCACCACCGCCCCCTGGCCGAGCACGCGCCGCGCCCAGTCGCGGTTGAAGCGCGCGATCGCCTCGCCGATTCGCGTTCCGCCCGACCAGTCGGGCACCAGGGCGGCGACCATGGCGAACGCCACTTCTGGGTCGCGATGGCGCAGAGCGCGCGTGATGCTGGTGAGCCTAGTTCCGAACAAAAAGACGTGGGTGCGCGTGCGCCTCGAAGCCACCGCGTGCAGAAAGTGAAGGAGCATTGGCGCGTAGCGGCCCATGCTGCCGGAGATGTCGCAGAGCGCGACGAGGGGGGGCGTGCGCGTCCGCCGCGCCCGACGTGCGATCTCGACCAGCGCGCCACCGTCGCGCAGGGACTTGCGCAGCGTGGCGCGCAGATCTGCCCGCGGGCCCTGCGGGTCGGGGCGGAAGCGCCGCGAGGGAATGGCATCGAGGGGCAGGCGAAGACGGCGGATCGCCTCGCGCGCGGCGCGGAGCTCGGCCTCGCCCATCGCCTCGAAGTCCATCCGCCGCAGCCGTTCCTGATCGGATACGGCGAGGAAGGCATCGATCCGTGTCTCCTCGCGCCGCGGTGCGGGGTCGTTGCGCCGCCTGGTCGTTTCGGCGAAGGCCTCGGCGGCACGGCGCGACCCCGGTTTCGCCCGCGTGGGCTCGGTCGGCCGGCGCAGGCCCTCGAGCGCAGCCATCATCGCCTCCGCCACGTCACGGTCAGGGTTGCGCCAGAACAGGGCGAAGGCAGCGTCGAACACCTCCCACTGCTCGCGCCGCACCGCCATCACCGCGCGCAGCGCAGCATGCACCTCAGCCCGCCGCGTGAGGTCGATGTGGCCGAGGGCCTCCGTGGCGTCGAGGATCTGGCCGGGGCCCACCGGGAGCCCCGCGCGGCGCAACAGGCGCGCGAAGTGCATGACGTTGAGCGGAATGCATCCGGATCGATCTCCGGTCGGGATCATTCCTCTGTCCTCACCCGCTCTGCCGCCTCTCCTGCGCCTGCGCTTCCGCCACCAGGGCTGCCGCCTGCTCGCCGCGGATGCGGGCGATGTCGTCCTGGTATTTCAGCAGCACGCCGAGGGTTTCGTCGACGCGGGCGGGGTCGAGCTCGGTCGCGTCGAGATGGGCGAGCGCGGCACACCAGTCGATCGTTTCCGCCACGCCCGGCATTTTGAACAGGTCCATCTGGCGTAGCCGTTGCACGAACGCTACCACCTGCCGCGCCAGCCGTTCGCCGGCGTGCGGCGCCTTCAGCGCAAGGATGGCCCGTTCGCGCGCGGCGTCCGGGAAATCGACCCAATGGTAGAGGCAGCGGCGGCGTAGAGCGTCGTGGATCTCGCGCGTGCGGTTGGAGGTGATGATCACCACCGGCGGTTCGGCGGCGCGAATGGTGCCGAGCTCCGGGATCGTCACCTGCCAGTCCGCCAGCAGTTCGAGGAGGAAGGCCTCGAAGGGCTCGTCCGCCCGGTCGAGCTCGTCGATCAGCAGCACGGCCGGGCCTCCTTCGGGGCTGATCGCCTGCAGGAGGGGACGTTCGATCAGGAAGCGGCGGTCGAAGATGCCGCGCGCCAGGCGGTCCTTGTCGCGCTCGCCGGCGGCTTCGGCGAGGCGGATTTCAAGCAGTTGGCGGGTGTGGTTCCAGTCGTAGAGGGCGGAGGCGAGATCGAGCCCGTCGTAGCATTGCAGGCGCACGAGCCTTCGCCCCAGCGTGCGCGCCAGCACCTTGGCGATCTCGGTCTTGCCGACACCCGCCTCGCCCTCGAGGAACAGCGGGCGGCGCATGGCAAGTGCGAGGTGCACGGCGGTGCCGAGCGCGCGGTCTGCGACATAGTCACCGCGCCTCAACAACGCGATCGTCTCATCAACGCCAGCGGGCAGAGGTGTCGTGCCGTCCATACCCTCTCTCTACCCGAGCGCACGGCCGAGCGCGAGGAACAGGCCCGTCAGGGCGATGACGAGCGCGATCCAAAGGGGGAGCGGCAAGCGCCGGTTGTTCGGTGGCGTCGGCCGGGGTAGCCGGTCCACCGGCTCGCTCACGGCTGTATCACTCGCTCACAGCACCATCATCAGCACGATGAGCAGCCAGACCGCGATCGCAACCTTCACCCAGAGCGGCTGGCTGGCGAGTTCCGCCTTCCAGTCGACCCGCGCGGTCGCCGCGTGGGCTGGCGCTCCCTCTGGGGTTGCGGGCTCGGGAGCGGGGGGCGGCGGCGCGACCCGATTGACGAAACGGGTGAAGAACTGATCGCTCAGGGTCTTCGCCGTGCTGTCGATCAGACGCGCGCCGAGCTGGGCGAGCTTGCCGCCGACTTGCGCGTTGACGTCGTAGGTGAGCAAGGTCGCGTCCGGCCCATCCTCGGCGAGGCGGACCTTGGCCGTGCCCTTGGCGAAGCCGGCGACCCCGCCCTGGCCCTCTCCGGTCAGCGTATAGCCGTTGGGAGGGTCGATGTCGGAGAGGGTGACGGTGCCGGAGAAGCGCGCATATATCGGCCCGATCTTCAGCGCGAGCCGGGCGTTGTACTGGTTGTCGCCAGCCCGTTCCATGAATTCGCAGCCGGGCAGGCTATCTTTCAGCACGGTCGGGTCGTTCAGCGCCTGCCAGACCTTCTCCCGCGGCGCGGGAATGCGCCGCTCGCCCGTCATTTCCATGGGTGAACCTCGCTGCGGGAGTGGGAACACAGCCCTATAGCGGCAGGGAAAACAACCGGCAAGGCAGACACGCCCTTGCCGGCCATCACCGGCGCGCCAGGGTGCCGGCCCACATGCGAAACATCCCGCCCGTCACGATGCTCCTGTTCCGTCGTTTCCGTGCGCCCGCCGTCTCAGTGGTCGTCTTGCTACTCCTCGTCGGCCTCGCCGCACCGGCCGAGGCGGCGGAGAGCGCACTCGACGCTCGCACCCTCTCGTTGTGGTGGGTGGTGCCGTTTGCCGGCGTGCTGCTCTCGATCGCGATCATTCCCCTGATCGCGCCTGATCTCTGGCACCGCATCTACGGCCTGGTCGTGCTTGGGTGGGCGGCTGCCGTTCTCGTTCCGGCCGCGCTTCGGTGCGGCGTCGAGACGGTCGCCGACCTCGTCCTACACACGGCTTTCCTTGAATACATCCCCTTCATCATCCTGCTGTTCGCCCTGTTCACGGTGGCGGGTGGGGTGCATGTCGGGGCGACCTTGCGCGGCACGCCGGGCACCAACACAGCATTGCTTGCCATGGGCACTGCGATCGCGAGCTTCACTGGCACGACCGGTGCTTCCATGCTGCTCGTGCGCCCCGTGCTGCGCGCCAATCGCGAGCGCAAGCACCGCGCGCACACGATGATCTTTTTTATCTTCCTCGTCTCCAACATCGGCGGCGCCTTGACCCCGCTCGGGGACCCGCCGCTCTTCCTTGGCTTCCTCAAGGGGGTGGACTTCTTCTGGCCCACACAGAACCTGTTTGCGCCGACGCTCTTGATCGCAGCCCTGCTGCTGTTCGCCTACCACCGCCTCGATCTCCACTCCTTCCGCAACGAGGCGGAGGAGGTGCGCGACAGCGGCGAGCCGGTGCAGCCGCTGCGCATCCAGGGCGCGGTCAACATCCCCCTTCTCATGCTCGTCGTGCTCGTCGTGCTGATGGAGGGCGTGTGGCACCCGGGCGCGGTGACCTTCCTCAAGCAGGAGATCGCGATCGAGGTCGTGGTCGGGAATTTCCTCCTGCTCGCCATCGCCGCCTACTCGATCTGGGCCACGCCTGTGCTGGTGCGCAACGCCAACGGCTTCACCTGGGGAGCAATGATCGAGGTGGCCAAGGTGTTCGCCGCCATCTTCGTCACCATCATCCCCGCCATCGCCATCCTGCGCGCAGGCCATGAGGGGCCACTCGCCTGGCTCGTCGCGCTGACCTCGAACGCTGACAGCACGCCGAACCCGACCATGTACTTCTGGCTCACCGGCGGGCTGTCGTCGTTCCTCGACAATGCGCCAACCTATCTGATCTTCTTCAATCTCGCCGGCGGCGACGCCGAGGTGCTGATGGGACCACTGGCCAACATCCTGGGGGCGATTTCCGCTGGGGCGGTGTTCATGGGGGCGAACTCCTCCATCGGCCATGCGCCCAACTTCATGGTGCGTGCCATCGCCGAGGAGCAAGGGGTCAAAATGCCCTCATTCTTCGGCTATTGCGGCTGGGCCGCGGTGTTCCTCCTGCCCTGCTTCGGACTGCTCACCGCGATCTTCTATCGCTGACGCCGCTGCGATATCGTTCGCGCGTTCCGGCGGGAGGCTTTGTCCCGCGCTGCGCGCCCCGCTAGGCTGACGACCGCGCAGAAGGAAACGCCGCCATGCCCTATCTCGACGCCGCGACCGTGCCGATGGAACCTGCCGGGGTGCGCTTCCGCAGCCTGCTCGCGCGAGGGCGCATCCTGCAGATGCCGGGCGCACACAACGGGCTCGCCGCCATCCTCGCGCGCGATGCGGGGTTCGAAGCGGTCTACCTCTCAGGGGCGGCAATGAGCGCCTCGATGGGCTTGCCGGATTTGGGGATCCTCACCGTCGATGAGGTCTGTTTTTTCATCAGAACCATCGTGCGCGCCTCGGGGCTTCCCGTGCTGGTCGATGGTGACACCGGCTATGGCGGGGTGCTGAACGCGATGCACATGGTGCGCGCCTTTGAGGAGGCAGGGGCGGCAGCAGTGCATATCGAGGACCAGGAACTGCCGAAGAAGTGCGGCCACCTCAACGGCAAGAGGTTGGTCGAGCCGGCCGAGATGGCGGCTAAAGTGGCGGCGGCGAAGCGTGCAGCGCGGCATTTGTTCATCATCGCACGCACGGATGCCGCAACCGTTGAAGGGTTCGACGCGGCGGTTGCGCGCGCAAAACTTTACCTGGAGGCCGGGGCAGACGCGATCTTTCCCGAAGCGCTGACCAGCCGCGACGACTTCGCCCGCTTTGCCGAAGCCGTCAAGGCACCGCTGCTCGCCAATATGACGGAGTTCGGCCGCACGCCCTACCTCTCAGCCGCGGAATTCGAGGCCTTGGGCTATCAGATGATCATCTGGCCTGCCTCCAGCCTGCGCGTGGCGGCGAAGGCTGTGGCCGAACTCTACGCCACTATTCGCCGCGATGGCGGCACCACGGCCATGCTCGATCGTATGCAGACGCGCGCCGAGCTTTACGCCGCGATCCGGCTTGCCGAGTACGAAGCGCTCGATGGGTCGATCGCAGCCACGGTACTGCCGCCCGAGGTGCGGCCCAAAGCGGAGTAGCCGGCAGGGCGGCTTGTGACGACGAAGCGTCAGCGCGGTGCGGGCGGCAACCGATACGGGCGCGAAGCGGAGGACCTCTGTGCCGCCGCCCTGGAAGCGGATGGCTTCGCCGTGCTCGCGCGTCGCCGCCGCACCAAGGCAGGCGAGATCGACCTCGTGGCGCGGCGCGGCGCTTTGACCGTGATCGTGGAAGTGAAAGCGCGGGCGCGGGCCGCCGACGCGGCCTTCGCCCTCTCGCCCCGTCAGCGCGCCCGGCTTGTCGCGGCCAGCGAGGCCCTGATGGCCGAAGAGCCCGCCTGGTTTAGCGAGGCCGTCCGGTTTGACGTGATGGTGGTCGGACGCGACGGCACGGTGCGCCGCATTGTCGACGCCTTCCGTGCCGAGCCGTAGACGAGTGTGGCCTCGTCACACTCTAGCCCCTTCAGCCATTCGCCTCTGAAGCGCGATAGACCTTGCGCGGATGGCGCGACTTGCCCGCTGCCTCCAGCTCCGCAAGGTAGCGGGCCCAGCGCGCGGCATAATCGCGTCCGAGCTCGTAGAGATAGTCCCAGGAGTAGATCCCGGTGTCGTGCAGGTCGTCGAACACGATGCGCACGGCGTAGTTGCCGACCGCTTCGACCTTGAGGATTCCGACCTCGGACTTGCCCCACACGAGCACCTTCTGGTCAGGAGCATGGCCCTGCACCTCGGCCGAGGGGCTCTCCACGCGAAGATATTCCGCCGGCAACACGAAACGTGCGCCGTCGTCGAATGTCACGGTCAGCGTACGCTCTGTCTTTGAGACGCGAAGTTCGAGCGGCTTCGGCATCAGGCCTCCGAGGCGGGGCTGCCCAGGCCCACAGGCGGTGGCGCGGGTCTCTCGAGCGGGCGTGCCTCCTCGGGCAGCATGATCGGCACACCGTCGCGAATCGGGTAGGCAAGGCCCGCCTGTTCGCTGATCAGTTCGTTCCGCTCACGATCGTACCGCAGCGGACCCTTGGTGAGGGGACAGGCCAGGATCTCGAGCAGGCGTGGATCGATCTCGTCGCTCATCGGGCAAGCCTTATGAGAGCGGAGAGCGCGGCCCCCCCTCCGACCCGCCATGGGCGCCAATCTCGATCAAGGCGAGTAGGAGATCGGCGCGGTCATCGACGGTCGGCGCTTCGAGCAGGGCCTGTTTCTCGCCCGGCTCAAACGGACAGACCATGCAGAGCGTGGTGACCAGGGACGCGTTGGACATTTCGCGCACCGCCTGCCAATTCGCGTCGATCCCCCGCGCGCGGAAAAACGCACGCAATCCGCGCTCGAGCCGGGCGCGGTCAAAGTCGGGCCGCTGCGCGAGGTCGAGATCCTCAGCGAACGCTGAATAGTCCACGCGCACGCGGCGATAGCCACGACGCATGGGCAACTCTGCTATGATTTCGAAGCGGATGATCCCCGTCAGCGTGATCAGGAGCCTTCCATCCTCCGTTTCGCTGAAGGAGGAGAGGCGGCCTAGGCAGCCGACGCGATAGAGCGCGGGCCCGGTCTCGCCGGGCGGTTCAGACGGGTTCGGCTGCACCATGCCGAACATGCGCCCTTCCGCCAGCGAATCGAGGGTCATGGCGAGGTAGCGCGGCTCGAAGATGTTGAGCGGAAGCCGTCCCTGTGGCAGCAGCAGTGCCCCGGTGAGAGGGAAGACCGCGATCTCACCCGGCAGGTCTTCGTAGGCCGGATGCCAGGCGGAAGCGGTCATCGCCAGAAGCGCGCTCAACTGAACAACAGCGACGACAGGCGCCGCCGGGCCGAGACCGTCACCTCGTCGGTCAGGCCCCAGGCCTCGAAAAACTTCAACAGCTGCAGCCGCGCCGCCTCATCGTTCCACTTCCGATCGCGCCGGATGATCTGCAGCAGCTGTTCCGCTGCCTCCTCTCGCTTGCCGAGAGCATTCAAAGCGATCGCGTAGTCGAAGCGCGCCTCATGGTCGTCGGCGTTGCGCGCCAGCCGTGCCTGCAACTCGACGAGCTTGGCTTGTGCCTCGCGCCCCTGTTCTGCGAGCTCGAGCGCCGATTTCACGCCCTGGATCTCGGCATGCGCCTCGATGTTGGCGGGCAGGGTGGCGACGAGCGCGCGTGCCTCCTCAAGCCGGCCCTGCGCGATCAGCGCCCGCCCCAGCAGGCCGATGGCTTCGGCGTTGTCGGGCTGTTCGGCGAGCAACGCGCGCAGGAGTTCGGCCGCCTCGGCGTGCGCGCCGCGCGCCGCCGCCTCCTTCGCCTCCGCGATCAGCTCCTCGGCCGGCATGGCGCCACCGGCGAGCTGCACGAGCCTCTCGACCCAGGCCTTCACCTGGCTTTCCGGCAAGGCACCCTGGAACCCGTCCACCGGCTGGCCCTGGTAGAACGCGAAGACCGTGGGCACGGACTGGATGCGCAGCTGCGCGGCGAGGCGCTGGTTCTTGTCGATGTCGACCTTGACCAGGCGAACCTTGCCGCCTGCGGAACGCACCACCCTCTCCAGCACCGGGGTCAGCTGCTTGCAGGGCCCACACCAGGTGGCAAAGAAGTCGACGATGACGGGGACCTCGCGGCTCGCCTGGATGACGTCAGCGACGAAGGTCGCTTCCGTTGAGTCCCTGATCACGTCGGCCGCCCCACCGCCGCTGCGCTGGCTGGCCTGCCTGTTCGGATCGAAGATGATGTCCATGTCGCCTTCCGCGCGCCTTTGCTTGAGAACCTGGGCTGCTCCAGGCGCGCCCCGATAACATGAGTTGGCTCGGCGCGCGAACAAGCCCCGCCCCTGCGTCCCCGCCCCTGCACCGGCTCAGGCGGCGCGATCGAGTGCGTCGAGATCCACAAGGCGCGGCACGTGGCCGACCCGCGCCAGGAAAGCGCGGAAGCCCTCCGTCGTGACCCCCGTCGTCGCCCGGTTGGTCAGCGGATGCGCGTTGATCCGCGCGAAGCGGCCATCGACCAGGGCGGAATCGAGCACGAAGGCGACCCCGCACGCGGTGTCGTTGACAAGCGCGAAAGGGGTGACAGAGCCCGGTTCGACGCCGAGGGTCGCGCGCATCTCCTCGGCCGAGGCGAAGCTCATCCTCGGCGCGCCCAGAGCACGGGCGAGCGCGTTCACCGAGACGTTCCGCTGTTCAAGCATGGTGACGAGCCAGAACGCTCCGGTCTTGTCCTTGAGGAACAGGTTCTTCACGTGCGCCCCGGGCAGGCGTTCGGTCAGCCCCAGCGCCTTTGTTTCTGCCACCGTGAACACCGGGTCGTGCCAGATCGTCTCGTGCGCAATGCCCCACATGTCGAGCCTGGCGAGGAATTGTTCGGGCGTGAGCGGCATGGGGCGGACAATGCCACGGCCCGTGCCGACCGTCAGCGCCCGAAGGGCACAGAGAGGCCGAAGGAGAAGTGCCCGTAGGGGGTGTGCGGGACGACATAATGGCGACGGTAGGCCGGGTAGGGCCGCCAGGCGGGGTGAGCATAGGCCCCCGGTCGAATGATGACGACCGGCGGCGACCGTCGCGGCGGGACGACAAAGACGGGCGGTGGCGGGCCATAGCCCGGGATCACCACCACGTTGGGCGGCGGCCACGAGCCGCGCTGGGGCTTGGCGTGCCACCCCCACCAGGCGTCCGCCGAGGCTGGGCCGGCGGCGATCAGGCCGATGATTGCGAGGAGGGCGAGGAGCAGGCGCATGGGTGGCCTCCGTGATCGAGACGGCACATTTGGCCATGCGCCGGTGGCAGGGCGGAGGCGCGATCGTGGCAGGCCTGCCTTCAGGCAGCCCGCAGGGCGCCCAACGGCGAGAACCCCATCGCGGTGCGCATGAACACCCTCTTCAGCCCAGGCATGCGGTCGACGGCGGCGAGGCCGAGGTCGCGGATGAGGCGAACCGGCGCGACATCGGTCGAGAACAGCCGATCAAGAGCGTCCGTGACGGCGAGCATCAGCAGGTTCGCCGGCCGCCGCTCCGCCTGGTAGGCAGCGAGCAGGTCGGGCCCGCCAGGGTCGCGCCCGGCCCGCACGGCGTCGGTCACCAAGCGGGCGAGCGCGCCCGCGTCGCGGAAGCCGAGATTGAGCCCCTGGCCGGCGATCGGGTGGATGCCGTGCGCGGCATCTCCGACCAGAGCCAAGCGGATGTCGGTGTACCGATGGGCGAAAAGCGCGCCCAGAGGATAGCGCCAGCGCAGCCCGACCGGCGTCACCCTCCCCCAGTGGTCGCCGAAGCGGCGGGAGAGTTCGCGAGCGAAACGATCGCGATCGAGTTGCCACACGCGCTCCGCCTCCGCTCGCCGTTCCGTCCACACCACTGCCGAGGTGCGCCGGTCACCGCCCTCGCCGGGCAGGGGCAGGATGGCAAAGGGGCCTGAGGGCAGGAAATGCTCGATCGCGACATGCTCGTGCGGTCGGTCGTGCCGCACGGCGCAAACTATGGCGTCCTGCCCGTAGTCCCAGCGGGTGACGGGGATTGCTGCGCGCTCGCGCGTGGCGCTCGCGCGACCCTCAGCCGCGACGAGCAGGCGGGCGTTGAGCGTCGTCCCGTCATCCAGGCGGAGGCCAACGCCGGTCGAGTCGCGACGGATGATCTCGGCCTGGGCCGGGGCGAACACGGCAAGGCCCGGGATGTGCGGCAGGTGGGCATTGAGGGCGACGCGCAGGTGGCGCGCCTCGACCATCCAGCCGAAGGCATCCACCTCCGCCTCCGCCGCATCGAAGGTGAGGGTGAGGGGGCTCGCGCGCTCCCCCGGTCGGCCGTCAGAAACCCGGATGCGGGTGATTGGGCAAGGCGCCTCGCCAAGCCGGGCCCATACCCCAGCCCCCGTTAGCACCTCGCGCGAGGTGCGGGCGATGGCGTAGGCTCGGCCGTCGAACTCGGGCCGTTCCATCGGCGGCAGGGCGGCGTGGTCGATTACCGCCGTCGGCACGCCGGCTTCGGCGAGCAGGCAGGCGAGAGTGGCGCCGACCGGCCCCGCCCCGAGCACAGCGACCTCGACGCAGAGTCTCGCGGACATAGTCTGAGTGTCGGGGCGGCGGGCAGGAAATCAAGCCGGGCCCTGCAGTCTGCCCATTTCTTGTGCAGGAGGCTGCTCAGCCAAAAGCGGGATCGAGCCCTTTCTGTCGCCGACGCTGGCCGCATGCGCCTTGGCACGGCTCTTGGATCGTACGGCTCGCCGAACAACCGGCGGAGATGGACAGGCGATGAAACTCATCATGGCGATCATCAAGCCGTTTAAGCTCGACGATGTGCGCGAGGCGCTCACTCCGCTCGGCGTGCAGGGGCTGACGGTGTCCGAAGTGAAAGGGTTTGGTCGGCAGAAGGGCCAGACCGAGATCTATCGCGGGGCGGAGTACCACGTGAACTTCCTGCCCAAGGTGAAGATCGAGATCGTGGTCGAGGATGCGATGGTGGACGCGGTGTGCGAGGCGATCGCGCGCTCGGCGCACACGGGCAAGATCGGCGACGGCAAGATCTTCGTCCTTGATGTCGGCCGGGCGATCCGCATCCGCACCGGCGAGACCGACGCTGCCGCCCTCTGATCAGACTTTCTGGGAGCACAGATCGATGACGAAACCGTTGCGTCTGCCGCACGCGCTTGGTCTCGGCCTCGCGGCGGCGATCCTGATCACCGCCAGGCCCGCTTTCGCCAACGGCGAGGAGGCGAAGATCGACTCCGGCGACATGGCCTGGATGCTAACTTCCACCGCGCTGGTGCTGATGATGACTATCCCCGGCGTTGCCCTCTTCTACGCCGGCATGGTGCGCAAGAAGAACGTTCTCGCCACCATGATGCAGTCCTTCGCCACCTGTGCCCTGATCACCATCGTCTGGATGGTTGCAGGCTATTCGCTGGCCTTCTCCGGCGATGGCGCCTACATCGGCGACCTCGGGCGGCTGTTCCTCTCCGGAATGACCGAGGCGTGGAACACGCCGAAGGAGGATATGACCATTACCGAGCCGATGTTCATGGTCTTCCAGATGACCTTCGCGATCATCACCGCCGCCCTGATCACCGGGGCGGTGGCCGATCGCATGAAGTTCTCCGCCCTCCTCCTTTTCCTCGCCCTGTGGTCGCTCTTCGTCTACAGCCCGGTCGCGCACTGGGTGTGGGGTGGTGGCTTCATGAGCGAGGACGGTGTGCTCGACTTTGCCGGCGGCACGGTTGTGCACATCAACGCTGGAATTGCCGGGCTCGTTGCCTGCCTCGTCATCGGCAAGCGCAAGGGTTACGGCACCGAAAACATGGCGCCCTACAATCTGAGCCTGTCCGTCATTGGCGCCTCGCTGCTGTGGGTGGGCTGGTTCGGCTTCAACGCCGGCTCAGCCGTCGCCGCCAACGCCAACGCGGCGCTTGCCATGGCGGTCACCCAAATCGCGACCGCTGCCGGCGTGCTCGCCTGGATGTTCGCCGAGTGGGCTGTGAAGGGGAAGCCCTCTGTGCTGGGGGCCGTCTCCGGCGCGGTGGCGGGATTGGTCGGCATCACGCCTGCGGCGGGCTATGTCGCCCCGATGGGCGCGCTGATCATCGGTGCTGCGGCGGGCTTGCTCTCCTGGTGGGCCTCGACCGAACTGAAGAAGATGCTGAAGTACGACGACAGTCTCGACGTCTTCGGCGTGCATGGTGTGGCCGGCATCGTCGGTGCCGTCCTGACCGGGCTGTTCGCGGTAGAGGCGATTGGAGAGACCGCGGGCGGCGTAGGCCAGATGCTGATCCAGGCCTACGGTGTGGGTGTCACCATCGTCTACTGCGCCATCGCCTCCTTCATCCTGCTCAAGGTCGTCGACCTAATTGTCGGCTTGCGCGTGAGCGAAGAGGAGGAGGTGGAGGGGCTCGATACGGCCCTGCACGGCGAGCGCCTCGCCTGATCGGGCTGGAGGGGCGGGGTCAGATTCCGTCCTGCCCTCGCTGTTGGCGGACGATCAACGCCCGGGCCGATGTCGGTCCGGGCGCGTGCCGTTTCAGGGGCGGATCAGCGTGCCCGCACCCTGTTCGGTGAAGAGTTCGAGCAAAATCGCATGCGGCACCCGCCCGTCGACGATCACCGCCGCCTCGGCACCGGCACGCACGGCGGCGAGGCAGTGCTCCACCTTCGGGATCATGCCGCCCGCGATCGTGCCGTCTTCGATCAGCCGTTCCGCCTCGGCCGCGGTGAGTTCGGGGATGAGTTTCCCGTCCTTGTCCAGCACGCCGGGCACATCGGTCAGCATCAGGAGGCGCTTGGCCTTGAGCGCGCCGGCAATCGCCCCCGCCACGGTGTCGGCGTTGATGTTGTAGGTCTTGCCGTCTGGGCCGAGGCCGACAGGGGCGATGACGGGCACGATCTCCGCCCCGCGCAGCGCCTCCAGCACGCGGGTGTCGATCGCCTCCGGTTCGCCGACGAATCCGAGATCGAGCACGCGCTCGATATTCGATTCAGGGTCGCGCCTGGTGCGGGTGAGCTTGCGGGCGCGGATCAGTCCCGCATCCTTGCCGGAGATGCCAACCGCCATCACGCCCGCGCGGTTGATCAGAGCCGCGACCTGAGAGTTGACGGTGCCAGCGAGCACCATCTCCACCACCTCGACCATCTTCTCGTCGGTGACGCGCAGCCCGTCGACGAAGGTCGATTTGATATCGAGCCGTTCCAGCATCGCGTTGATCTGCGGCCCCCCGCCATGCACCACCACCGGGTGCAGCCCCGAGAGCTGCAGCCAGGCCACGTCGCGGCCGAAGGTGATGGCAAGCTCGTCATCGCCCATGGCGTGGCCGCCGTACTTGATGACGACGGTGGCGTTGTCGTAGCGCAGCAGGAAGGGCAGCGCCTCGGAGAGGATGCGCGCCCTCTCCTCGCCGGTATGTTGCCGCGCCCCGTTCTGCCCCGTGCTGCGCCCTTTCGCCATCGCCCCCTCCGGCACACTCCCGCGCGGCTTAGGCTTCGGGCAGCGGCGGGTCAAGCGCGGGCAAGGGAGGCGAGCTCGGCGCGCAACTCCGCGATTCCTGTCCCCGTCTCGGCGCTGGTCGCGAGCACAAGCGGGTGGGCTGCGGTGTGGCCGCGCGCCACCGCCTCAGCCCGCCGCCGCATCGCCTCCAGCACCGGCGGTTTGACCTTGTCGCTCTTCGTCAGCGCGATCTGGTAGGCAACCGCAGCCTCGTCGAGCACGCGCATGGCCGCCTCATCGGCTGGCTTGAAGCCCACGCGCGCGTCGATGAGCAGCACCACCCGGCGCAAGGAGGGGCGGCCGCGCAGGTAGGCGAACATCGTGCCCTCCCACGCCTTGCGCACCGATTTCGCCACCTCGGCATAACCATAGCCCGGCATATCGACCAGCGTGAGGCGCGCGCCGAGGTCGAAAAAGACGAGCTCGCGCGTCCGCCCCGGGGTGGCCGACACGCGAGCAAGCCCCCGGCGCCCCGTCAGCGCGTTGAGCAGGGACGATTTCCCGACATTGGAGCGGCCGGCGAAGGCGACCTCCGGCAGGCCGGTCGGGGGGAGCTGGTCGAGCGTGCGGGCGGCAGCGACGAAGCGGGCCTCGGTTGCAAACAGCAACCGCCCGGCCTCGAGAAGTGCCGCGCGCTCCGCCGCGTCCTTCGCCTCCGCAAGCCCTGCGGGCAGAGCAATCACGTCTTTGCCGCCTGCGGCGCCTGCTGTCCCGCCACCCGCCGCATGATCAACCATTGTTGGGCAATGGAGAGGATGTTGTTCCACGACCAGTAGATGACGAGCCCGGCCGGGAAGGAGGCCAGCATGAAGGTGAAGATGAAGGGCATCAGCATGAACACCTTCTGCTGGATGGGGTCGGGCGGGGCGGGGTTCAGCTTCTGCTGCAGATACATCGTCACCCCCATGAACAGAGGCCAGATACCGAGATGGAGGAACGGCCCGATGATGGGGATGACGGTGGGGTCAAAGGGGATGAGGCCGAACAGGTTGAAGATGTTGGTCGGATCGGGCGCAGAGAGGTCCTGGATCCAGCCGAAGAACGGCGCGTGCCGCATCTCAATGGTGACGAACAGAACCTTGTAGAGGGCGAAGAAGACTGGAATCTGCAGCAGGATGGGCAGGCAACCCGAGACGGGGTTCACCTTCTCGCGCTTGTAGAGCGCCATCATTTCCTGCTGCATTTTGGTGGGGTCGTCCTTGTACCTCTCCTTCAGCTCCTGCATCTGGGGTGCAAGAAGCTTCATCTTGCTCATCGAGCGGTAGGACTTGTTGGCGAGAGGGAAGAACAGGACCTTCAGGAACAGGGTGAAGATCAGGATCGCCACCCCGTAGTTCCCAGTCAGTTGGTGCAGCCAGTGCAGCGCGGCGAAGAACGGGCGCGTGAGAAAGTAGAACCAGCCCCAATCAATCGCCTTATCGAAGCCCGGCACGTTGAGCTGGGCGGCGACGCGGTCGATCACCGCCACCTCCTTCGCCCCCGCAAACAGGTGAGTGCGCGAGGAGGTAGAGAGGCCGGGGCCGATCACCTTGTCGCCGGCGAGAAAGTCGATTTGGTAGCGCGGCTGCGCACCCTCTGTGATAACGCGCCAGGTAAAGATGGTGGTCTGCGTCTGGTCCGGGATCAGCGCGCCGAGCCAGTACTTATCGGTGAAGCCGGCCCAACCACCGCGCCCTTCGCGCTGGAACGAGATGCCGCCGCGCTTCTGCGCCTCATCCCGCGCCTCCTGGTAGGTCTGTTCGGTGAGCCTGCCGTCGAAGACGCCGGCAAGCCCCTCGTGCGAGATGAAGAACCCGCCTGTTTGCGGCGTGTATTCGCGGCGCACCCGCGCCCAGGGGTTCACCGCCACCGGGCCAGCCCCGCTGTTCGTTACCCGCTGTTCGACCGTGAACAAGAAGTGGTCGTCGACCGCGAGAATAATCTCAAACCTCTGGCCCTGGCCGTTGTCCCAGGAGAGGGTGATCGGCCGGCCCGGGGTCAACACGTTGGCCGAGGTTTGCCAAATCGTGTCCGGGCCGGGCACGACAACGTCGCCGCCCACCGCCGCCCAGCCGAACTGGGCAAAATAGGCCTCCGGGGTTCCCCGCGGGGTGAACAGCCGCACGCGGTCCGAGGCGGGGTCGGGTGTGACGCCGAAGCGGCGGAGCGAGATGTCGTCGATGACCGCACCGGCGAGGTTCACCGAGCCCTCGATCTCCGGCGTTTCGATCCGCACGCGGAGAGAGGCGGGGATGGAGGGCGCAGCGACAGCCGCCGGGCCCATCCCCGGCGCCGGCGCGGCGAGGGAGGGAGCGGTACCGGGTGCTTCAGCGGCCGCCCTTTCGGCCTCGATGCGCGCGATCTCGGCAAGTTCCGCCTGGCGGGCGCGTTCGGCCTCGCGGATGGGCTGGTTCCAGAAAATCTCAAACAGGAACAGAATGACAATGGAGATGCTGATCGCAAGGATCAGCCGCTTCTGGTCGACCATGTCGTTCGCGCCTTCAGGGGCTGTCGCAGCGCCGCGGCGGCACCGGGTCGTGCCCGCCCGCGCACCAGGGGTTGCAGCGCAGGATGCGCCAGGCGGCAAGCCCCGCCCCCTTCACCGCACCGTGGGTGGCAATCGCCTCCTTCGCATACTCGGAGCAGGAGGGGACGAAGCGGCAGTTGGCGCCGAGCACGGGCCGGATCGTCCACTGGTAGGCGGTGATGCCTGCGCGCAGGAGATGGGCGAGAGGGCTCATGCCGCGCCGATCCGTGCGAGGCCCTGGCGAAGATCGTCGACCAGGAGGGCGAAGGGTCGATCGAGGGTGGCGGCGCGGCCGATCAGCACCAGGTCCCACCCCGCGGGCCCTGGGCGAAGCACCGCATCGGCCGCTGCGCGCAGCCTGCGCCGCGCCCGGTTGCGCTTGACCGCTCCCCCCACCTTGCGCGAGCAGGTGAAGCCGAGCCGGGTCGCCGCACGGCCCTCGACCTTCAACCCCTGCAGCACAAGCCCCGGCATGGATGCTTTCCGACCTTTCGCCGCCACCGCCAGGAACTCCGCGCGACGCGTCATCCGCTCCGGCGCCGGAGGCCGGCCGGCGGAGCCGGGCTCAGGCGGAGAGGCGCTTGCGCCCCTTGGCACGGCGCTGAGCCAGCACCTTCCGCCCACCCGCCGTGCGCATGCGGGCGCGAAAGCCATGCCGGCGCTTGCGGACGAGCTTGCTCGGCTGATAGGTGCGCTTGGTCACGACGAACTCTCCATTCCAGGCGAAAGCTGGAACCACGATAGCGTGGTGCGCCGGCGTCTTTCCCTCGCCGCCGCTCTTCGTTCCCGGCGGCTATAGCCACGAGGTGCATGTGGGGTCAACGCCGGGGTCGACGCGGCGGGATTGCGGGCGATGAGGCTGACGAGCGCTGCGCGCCCGCCTGGTCGGCGAAGCGCGCCCGCTTGCCGCCTCTGCCGTTTCTTCCCGAGCGGCAGGCATCGCCATGGCGGGGTTGGCGGGCCGTGTGGCTGCGCTGGACGCTGATCACCCTGGCGGCGGCTCTCGCGGTCGGGCTGGTGATGAGCGGGGCAGTCTACCAGTTCTCGCCCAAGGCACGGCTTCTTGCCCGAGGCACTGCCGGCGCGCCATGCGGAGCTTCACGCGCGCGTGTCGCAGGCACCAATCGAGGCGGCTGCCGTGTTCGTTGTCTTCTACGGGGCGGTGGTCGCGGCCTCGTTGCCCGTAGGCGTCTTCTTCACCGTGGCGAGTGGGCTGCTGTTCGGCCCTGGTTGGGCACGGCGCTCTCCGTGCGCGGGGCCTTGGGCGGCGCGATCGCGATCTTCCTTGCTGTGCGCACCGCGTCTGCCCCGCTTGTTGCGCGCCACGCCGCGCGCCTGGTTGCGCAAATCCGCCCGAGGGTCGAGTGCGATAGTGCCTTCTACCTCCTGTTCCTGCGCCTGGTTCCACTGGCGCCCTTCTGGCTGGTCAACAGCGCGTCGGCGCTCATCGGCATGCGGCTTGGTCCCTATGCGCTCGCCACGCTGATCGGCGTCGTGCCAGCCGGCTTCGTCTACGCTGGGCTCTGGGCGGCGGCAGGCAGAGTGCTGACCACAGGAATGCGCCTTGATCTCGACCTCGCCCTCTCGCCGTCTGTTCTGCTGCCTCTCGTCAGGTTTGGCGTGCTCGCCCTGTTGCCCGTCCTCTGCCGGCACGGGGCTGCCAAGCGCTGGGTGCGCGATGACTGAGGCGGATCTCGTCGTCATCGGCGGCGGTGCGGCGGGGCTCTCGGTCGCGGCCGGAGCCGCACAGCTCGGCGCGCGCGTGGTGCTGATCGAGCGCGCGGCTTTGGGCGGGGAGTGCTTGAACGCGGGCTGCGTGCCCTCCAAGGCGCTGCTTGCCGCCGCGCGCCGCGTGGCGATGGCGCGGGAGGCAGAACGATACGGGTTGAGGACGGAAGGCGCGATCGATGTCGCCGCCGTCATGGCCGATGTGCGTCGCGCCATCGCTGACGTCGCGCCGAACGCTTCCGCGCATCGATACCGGGGGCTCGGCGCGCGCGTTGTCTCGGGCGAGGCGCGCTTCGCCGGGCGGGATCGCGTGCTCGCAGATGGTGAAACGATCGCGGCGCGTTTCATCGTCATCGCCACCGGCACGCGCCCGGCGATTCCTCCGATCCCCGGTCTTGAGCGGGTGGCGTTCCTGACCAACGAGAACCTTTGGTCACTCGACCGTCTGCCAGCGCACCTGATCGTGCTCGGCGCAGGCGCGATGGGGCTCGAGATGGCGCAGGCCTTCGCCCGGCTGGGCAGTCGCGTCACCGTGCTCGAGGCTGGGCGGGCGGTCGCGCGCGAGGATGAGGAACTGGTGGCGGGGCTTCTGCTCGCTCTCCGCCAGGAGAGTGTCGTGGTGCGCGAGGGCGTGCGGATCGCGCGCGTCGCGCCCGAGCCAGCGGGCCTCGCCGTCCTGCTCGAGGCGGCTGAGGGGAGAAAGGAGCGCCTCGTCGGAAGCCACCTCCTGCTCGCCACTGGGCGGACGCCGAACCTCGAGGGGCTCCGCCTCGAGCATGCCAGTATCGAAACAACGCCATACGGCATCCGCGTCGACCGCTCTTTGCGCAGCCTCTCCAACCACCGCGTCTTCGCTGCCGGCGACATCGCCGACATCGCTGGGGTCGGCCCGCAGCGTTTCACCCATGCCGCCTCGCACCATGCAGAGGTGATCCTGCGGCGCGTGCTGTTCCGTCTGCCTGCGAAAATCGATCCCGAAACGATCCCGCGCTGCCTCTACACAGACCCAGAACTCGCTTCCGTAGGTCTAACCGAGGCCGCAGCACGGGCACGAGGCCGTGCCAATCTCGCCATTCTGCGCTGGCCGATCGCCGAGACTGATCGCGCAGCGACCGAAGGCGTGCGGCATGGCCTCGTCAAGATCATCGCCAACCGGCGCGGGCGCGTGCTCGGTGCTGGCGTGCTTGCTCCGCACGCGAGCGAGATTATCGGTCTGCTGGCGCTCGCCATCCGCCAAGGCGTGTCGGTCGCCACGCTGGCCGATCTCGTGCTTCCCTACCCGACGTATGCGGAAGGCGTGAAACGCGTCGCCGGCAACTTTTTCGCCCCGCGTCTTTTCTCACCGATGACACGACGACTGGTGCGCCTCTTACTCCGCCTGCCCTGAGCAAAGGCGTCAGTTCAGCCGGGCCGGGCGCTCCGTCACGTCCAGCGCGAAGGGAGGGATCACGACGTCGAAGGCTTCCCCGGTCGCGCACACCACCATGTGGTAGAAGCCGCGCATGAAGCCCGAGGGGGTCGCAAGCGGCGTGCCCGAAGTGTAGCGGAACGCCTCGCCCGGGGCGAGGACAGGCTGTTCGCCGACCACGCCCGGGCCGTGCACGCGCTGCGTGCGCCCTTGGGAGTCCGTGATGATCCAAGTGCGGCGGAGCAGCTGCACCGTCTCCGCCCCTTCGTTGGCGATCGTCACGTGGTAGGCCCAAACCCACCGGCCCTCGGCGGGCTCGGACTGGTCGGGCAGATATTCGGGGTGGACGGTGACACGGATGCCGCGCGTCACTTCAGTGTAGGAAGGGCCGACCACGGTGTTACTCCGCTGCCGCCGCGGCACCGGCGGCGTCGAGCGCCTGCGCGATGTCCTCGATTAGGTCGTGCACATCCTCAAGCCCGATGGAGAGGCGCACCAGACCATCGCCGATCCCGAGGCGCGCGCGCTCCACGGGCCCGATCCTCTGATGCGTCGTCGTCGCCGGATGCGTCGCTAGGCTCTTCGCATCGCCGAGATTGTTGCTGATGTCGATCAGGCGCAAGGAGTCGAGGAAGCGGAAGGCGGCCTCCTTGCCGCCGGCGAGGTCGAAGCTGACGATGGTTCCGCCCCCTCTCATCTGGCGCATGGCGAGCGCGTGCTGGGGGTGGTCGGCGCGTGCGGGATAGAGCACACGCGCGACCTCCTGCCTGGTGGCGAGGAAATCGGCGATCGCGGCCGCCGAAGCCTGCATCACGGGCAGGCGAACCGGGAGGGTTTCGAGGCCCTTGAGCAGCACCCAGGCGTTGAACGGCGAGAGAGCCGGGCCGGTGTTGCGCAGAAACGGCTGCAGCGTCTCCTCGATCCAGGCGCGAGAGCCGGCCACCGCCCCGCCGAGGCAGCGGCCCTGCCCGTCGATGTGTTTGGTCGCCGAATAGATCACCACGTCCGCGCCCAAGTCGAGCGGGCGCTGCAGGAGCGGGGTGGCGAACACATTGTCCACCATGACGAGAGCCCCCGCCTGGTGCGCGAGATCGGAGACGAGGCGGAGATCGATCACCTCGAGACAGGGGTTGGACGGGGTCTCAAGGAACACGGCCTGGGCGGGCTGCGCCAGCGCTTCGCGCCACTCACTCTCCTGCGTGCCGTCGACGAACACCGTTTCGATGCCGAACTTCGGCAGCAGGGTGGAGATGATCCAGTGGCAGGAGCCAAACAGGGCACGCGAGGCGACGACGCGGTCTCCCACCTTGAGGTGAGCGAGGAGAGCAGAGGCGACGGCCGCCATGCCAGTGGCCGTCGCGCGGCAGGCCTCGGCCCCTTCGAGCGCGGCGAGGCGGGCCTCGAACATGGCCACGGTTGGGTTGCCGAAGCGGCTGTACTGGTAGCGCGTGACCTCGCCGAGGAAGGTGCTTTCCGCCTCGGCCGCCGAGTCGTAGACGAAGCCCGAGGTGAGGAAGAGAGCCTCGGCGGTCTCCATCCACGGGCTGCGCGCGAGCCCGCCGCGCACGGCAAGCGTGGCGGGGCGATCGCGGCGCGAAGCGGGTGGGGGGGCATGGTTTGCCATGGCGGCGGGAGGGTTGCGGCCGGGCCGAGCGGAAATCAAGCATGCCAGCGATCAAGCATGCAGGCCGCGGTCTTGTCCTCGCCGACTCCACCGCCTATAAAACAGGCGCTGAGCGGGCGGGTATGATGTAATGGTAGCCTGCCAGCTTCCCAAGCTGGATGCGCGGGTTCGATTCCCGCTACCCGCTCCACCGTGAAGCTCTTCGCACTTCCCCCCGCTACAGAAGACCTTCCCGTCCACAACGTGCTGCAGGCGCTAGCCGAGGCGTTGGCCGCGGGCAACGTCGTGCTGGTCGCCCCGCCCGGCGCAGGCAAGACGACGCTCGTCCCCCTCGCGCTGCTCGCGGCACCCTGGCGGGCCGGGCGAAAGATCCTCCTACTTGAACCGCGACGTCTTGCTGCCCGCGCTGCTGCCCGACGCCTGGCCGACCTGCTCGGCGAACCGCTCGGACGCCGAGTCGGTCTCGCCACCCGCCTCGAGCGCGTGATGTCCGAGACGACCGAAATCGAGGTCATTACCGAAGGCCTGTTGGTGCGCCGGCTGCAGAATGATCCCGGCCTGGAGGGGGTCGGTGCCATCCTGTTCGACGAGGTACACGAACGGTCGCTGGAGACAGACCTCGCGCTTGCCCTTGCCCGCGAGGTGCAGACAGCCCTTCGCCCCGATCTTCGCCTGGTCGCGATGTCCGCCACGTTGGATGCGGCGGGCTTCGCTCGCCTTCTTGAGGCGCCCGTGGTGGAGAGTGCGGGACAGACCTTTCCGGTGGAGATCGTCTGGGCCGCGCGCGACCTCGCCGATGTGCGCGAGCTGCCGGAAGCCGCGGCCGCCGCCACCCGTCGCGCGCTGGCCTCTGTGGCAGGCGACGTGCTCGTCTTCCTCCCCGGCATGGCGGAAATTCGCCGCGTCGAAGCCCTGCTCGCCGAGGATCGGGCACTCGGCGCTGTCGTCCGCCCCCTGCACGGCGATCTTTCCCCGATGGCGCAGGACCTTGCCCTTCGTCCAGATGCGGCAGGGCGGCGCAAAGTGATTCTCGCCACCGCGATTGCCGAGACCTCGCTCACCGTCGAGGGGGTCGGGGTGGTGGTGGACGGCGGTTTCCGCCGTGCCCCACGCTTCGACCCGGGCACGGGCCTCACGCGCCTCGTCACCGAGCGGATCTCGCGCGCTTCGGCCGAACAGAGAACCGGCCGTGCCGGGCGTCTCGGCCCCGGAGTGTGCGTGCGGCTGTGGACGGAGGCGTTGCACCGCGGCCTCGCCGCACGCGATCGGCCCGAGATCCTCGACGCTGACCTCGCTCCCCTCGCCCTCGACCTCGCCGCCTGGGGGGCGGAGCCTCGCTCGCTTCCCTTCCTCGACCCCCCTCCCGAGGGTGCCTTAGCTGCCGCCCGCGACCTTCTCCGTCGCCTCGGCGCGCTCGACTCACAGGGCGCGATCACCGCCAAAGGGCGGCGAATGGCGAAGCTTGGTGCACACCCGAGGCTTGCCGCCATGCTGGTCGAGGCGGAAGGCGACGAAGCGAGGCTCGCCTGCGATCTCGCTGCCCTGATCGAGGAGCGCGATACGCTGCGAGTCGGGCCAGGGGAGCTGCCGCCCGCCGACATCCGGCTTCGGCTCGGGCGCCTGGCCGGCCCGGCCGCACGCGCTGCCGCCCTGCACCGACGCCGCTTGGGCCTACGCGAGAGCGGCGGTCCGATCCCTGCCGAACGGGCAGGGGCCCTCCTCGCCCGCGCCTTCCCCGACCGAGTGGCGATGGCGCGGGCCGAGCGCGGCGCCTTCCTGCTCGCTTCAGGCCGCGGAGCGCGGCTTCCGCCCACCGATGCGCTCGCCAACGAGCCTTTCCTCGCCGTCGCCGCCCTCGATCTTTCGGGGCGCGAAGCGCGGATCCGGCTCGCCGCCCCGCTCGCACGCGAGGAGATCGAGCACCTGTTCGGCGCCGACATCGTGACGGAGGAGAGCGTGTTCTGGGATGAGGCGGCCGGCGCCGTGCGGGCGCGGCAGCGACGCCTGTTCGGCGCGCTCGTGCTCGAGGAGAGCCCCATCGTCCGCCCCGACCCGGCAGTGGTTGCGCGCAGTCTCTGTTGCGGGGTGCGCGCGCGGGGCCTCGCTGCCCTGCCCTGGACGGATGCCGCGCGCAACCTGCAAGCGCGCGCCGCTCTTATGCATAGGCTCGATCCCGCCTGGCCGGACCTTTCCGACCAAGCACTTCTGGCAAGCCTGGAAGACTGGCTTGCCCCGTTCCTTCCCGGCCTTTCTCGACTGGAAGAGCTCGCCGGGCTCGACCTCGTCGCCATCCTGCGCGCCGCTCTGGGGCAGGAACGGGCCTCGGAGCTCGACCGCGTCCTTCCCGCCCATATCGCCCTTCCAAGCGGGGGCAGGGGGGTGATCGACTACACGCGCAACCCACCCACCCTTTCCGCTCGCGCCCAGGCCCTGTTCGGGCTCAGCACGCTGCCGCGGCTCGCCGGCGGGCAGGTGCCGCTTCAGGTCGAACTCCTCTCCCCGGCCGGGCGGCCGATCGCGGTGACGGGCGATCTTTCCTCGTTCTGGCGCGGCGGCTGGGCGGAGGTGCGCAGGGCAATGCGCGGCCGCTACCCCAAGCATGCCTGGCCAGAGGACCCCTCCGTGCCGCTCAGCCCCGCCGTGAGGCAAGCCAGCAGGCCATGACCAGAGCAGGGGCGGCGAACAGCGCCCAGGCCGCCCGATAGCCGATTCCGGAGGCAGCGAGGCCAAACAGCGCAGGCAAGGCGATTTGGCCGATCTGCACGTAGAACAGAACGCCGCCCGTCGCTGGCCCCGCCCTGCCGGGCGGCGCAAGACGCGCAACCTCCGCCAGCATCAGCCCGTGGAAGGCCATCACAGTCGCCGAACCAAGGAGCAGTGCCGCGAGGATCATCCCGTCGCCCGCCCCGCGCGGCAGGGCGGCGAGAGCGCCAAAGGCGGCCGCGGTGCCAATGCCGATGCCGGCGAGCACGACGCGCGTCGGCACGATGCGTCCGCCGAGCCAGCCCCAAAAGATGCGGCCTGGGATCGCAATCAGCGTGGCCAGGCTGAACAGGGCTCCCGCGGCGGCGAGGCTGCGGCCCTGCACCTCGACCAGATAGACGACGGCGAAGGTCATGTGCACGATCTGCAAGCCCACATACACCACCGCCATCGCGGTGATGGGCGTGAGGGTGGGAGACCAGACCATGCTGAGCGTCTCGCCGAAAGCGGCGATGCGCAGGGGGGCGGAGGGGTCGCGGTCTGAGTCGCAGCGCGCCCGCCAGGGCTGGAGGGCCAAAGCGAGCACGCCGCACAAAAGGCCCGAAAGCAGGAGCGCGCCGCGCCAGCCGGCGGCTTGGGCGAAGGTCGGCGCAAGCAAGCCCGTCAGCGCCGCGCCCAAGGGAACCCCCGTCTGCTTGATCGAGAAGTAAAGGGGTTGCTGGGCGACGGGAACGACGCGCGCCAGCACATGCGAAGAGGCAGGGGTGGAGACGACGGAGCCGACGCCGACCAAAAGCGCGCCGAACGCGACGAAACTCGCGCCTCCTGGTGCGCCGATGGCAAGCCCAGCCCCGGCGAGCAGCAGCGCGACTTGGGCCACGCGAAACCCGCCCCAGCGTCTAAGCGGGGCGGCGATCGCCACCGTGCCGGCCATGGCCGCGGCCGAAGCAAACGCCGCATAGGTTCCGGCATGCCACGGATCGATGCCAAGATCGGCCCCGATGGCAGGGGCGAGCACGGGCACCACCCCGCGCGAGTAGGTGGCGAAGGTCTGCTGGACCAGCATCGCCAGCGTGGCGGTGAGAGCGAGCGAGAGGTGCACCGGGCGGCCTCGATGGGAGCCGCCACGCTAGGGCCATTCCTCCGCCTCGGGAACCTGCCCGGCTGGCAACCTGCCTCGGCGATGAGGCGCGATCAGGTCAGCCGGCGAGGCGGGCCCTGCGCTTCGGTTCGTCGCCCGCCGCGGCGTCGGGGCCTTCGTCGACCCCCTCGGCACCGGCCCCTGTCGTTACCATCGCGCTCGCCTGCGCCAGCAAACGGAACCACGCCTCCATCAGGCGCGCCTGGTCGAAGCCGAACTCCTCCACCCGCTTGGCCAGCCAGCGGGTGAATACCTCGCCCGCCTGCACCGGCGAGGCGCAGCGGGCGAGGTCGCCGAACAGCGTGATCCGGCTTTCCACCATATGCAGCCCCATGGCGAGCCACGCCTCCACCAGGGCGGGGCCGGCCGTTTTCCCGCCGTCATACTGCACGACGACGGCCTCCTTCCCGTCTTTCCTATGCCTGGCAGGCTAGCGGAGAGGCCCTTCGCGTGCGAGGGGAATCGGCAGACAGGTCTTCGGTTGCAAGGCCATCCCCGATATGGTGGGAGATCGCGCGCAAGGGCCGCATCAGATGCGCATCCTGCTGGTCGAGGACGACCCCGAGGTTGCCCGCTTCGTTGCCAAGGGTCTGCGCGAGTCCGGCCACGTCGTCGATGCGGTGGACAATGGGCGCGATGGTCTGTTCCTTGCCGCCAGCGAGTCCTACGACGTGATCGTGCTCGACCGCATGCTGCCCGCCGGCATGGATGGCGTGCGCCTGGTTGAGACCTTGCGTGCCACGGGCTCGCGCGTGCCGGTGCTGTTTCTGTCAGCGCTGGCGCAGGTGGATGAGCGGGTGCGCGGGCTGAAGGCGGGTGGCGACGACTATCTCACCAAACCCTTCGCCTTCGTCGAACTGCTTGCGCGCATCGAGGCGCTCGGGCGCCGCCCGCGCGGCGAGGCGCCGCTGACTCGCCTCGTGGTTGGGGACCTTGAGATGGACCTGCTTGCGCGTACGGTGCGCCGGGCAGGCCAGGTGATCGAGCTCAAGCCGCGCGAGTTCCGCCTGCTTGAGGTTCTGCTCCGGCACGCTGGCCAGGTGGTCACCCGCACCATGCTGCTGGAGGCGGTGTGGGATTATCACTTCGACCCACAGACGAACGTGATCGACGTGCACGTCTCGCGCCTGCGGCAGAAGGTGGACAAGGGGTTTGCCTATCCGTTGATCCATACCGTGCGCAACGCCGGCTACATGGTGCGGGCGGAGGGGTGAGCGGGGGCGTGGACCGGGCCGAGACGAGCGGGTCCAGCTGGCGCTCGATGCGCTCCATTGGCTTTCGCATCGCTGCGCTGCATGCTGCGTTGATGGCGCTCTCCTCCGGCGCGCTCGTCGCCTTCCTGTGGTGGAACACGGGCGGCTATCTCGACCGCCAAGTGGAGCGCGCCCTGCGCAGCGACCTGGCGGCTCTTGCTGCGGATCACCGGGCGGGCGGCCCCGCCGCCGTGGCGGCGGCGATCGACGCGCGGCTGGCCGAAGACACCGACAACGAGGCGATCTACCTGCTCATCGACTCGCGCGGGGTGAAGCAGGCGGGCAATCTCGATGCTTGGCCCTCCTTTCTCCCGCCAGGCATGCAGGGGGCTGAAGGGCGCATTGGCCGCGAAGCAGGGGAGACGACAGTTCGCCTGCGAGCCGTGAGCTTCACGGACGGGTCGCGCGTGCTCGCCGGACGCGACGTCGGGGCGCGGCGCCAGTTGCAGGCCCTGGTCACCGAGTCTGTGTTCTACGGGCTTGTCCTGGCCGTCGTGCTGGCCGCCTCCGGCGGGCTTCTGGTGGCGCAGGTGCTGGCGCGCCGTTCGGCGCCCCTGCTCGCCACTGCGGCTGCAATTGGCCAGGGCGAGCTCGCCCGGCGCGCGCCCCTCTCCGGCAACGACGACGAGTTCGACCGCCTGGCCGGGAGCTTCAACGCCATGCTCGACCGGATCGCAGGGCTGATGGAGGGGGTGCAGCAGGTGTCGAACGCGATCGCGCACGATTTGCGCACGCCGATCGCGCGCACGCGGGCTGGACTTGAGGAGGTGCTGCGCGAGGCGGCCGAGGCCGAGGCGCTGAAAGCCGGCATCGAGCGCGCCATCGAGGAGCTTGATCGGGTGATCGCTCTCTTTGAGGCGCTGTTGCGGATCGCTGAGATCGAGTCCGGGGCTAGGCGATCGGCCTTTGCGCCCTTCAACCTCGCGCAGGCGGTGGAGGATGTGGCTGCGCTCTACGAGCCGGTCGCGGAGGCGAAAGGGCTCAGGCTTGAGACTGCTATCCCGACCTCGCTCACAATCGTCGGCGATCGGGACCTAGTCGCCCAGGCGGTGGCGAACCTGATCGACAATGCGATCAAATTCACCCCCGAGGGCGGGCTGGTTCGGGTCTCGGTGGCTGGCTCAGGCGGGCGGGCCGAGGTGTCAGTAACGGATTCGGGGCCCGGCATGGCTGAGCCTGTGCGGGCACGGGCA
>CALFVI010000014.1 GCA_937928775.1 uncultured Elioraea sp.
CTGGATGAAGTCGTCGTAGGGCCCGATGCGAATGTCACGCCCGCGGGCAGAGACGATGCCGGCAGTCACCGTACCGCCGAGGCCGAACGGGTTGCCGATGGCAAGCACCCAGTCGCCGATCCGCAGGGCATCGGAGTTGCCGAAGCGGACCGGGATCAGCGGCTTCTCGGTTCGCACTTTCAAAAGCGCGAGGTCAGTGCGCGGGTCCCGCCCAACCACCTCGGCGCGCAGGCTCGTATTGTCGTGCAGGATGACGTTCACCTCGTCCGCGCCGTCGATGACGTGGTTGTTGGTGACGATGAAGCCCTCGCCCCCCTCGTAGGCGATGATGAAGCCGGATCCGAGCGACTGCGCGCGGCGGGGCCTGTGCTGCGGGCCCTGACCCTGCCTCTGCTGGCGGTCGAAGAACTCGCGGAAGAACTCCTCGAACGGCGAACCGGGCGGGAACTGCGGCGTCTCCGGCCCCTGGCGCTCGCGCCCGGCAACCACGGTCTGCGTCGTGGAGATGTTCACGACCGAAGGCAGCAGCCGTTCGGCAAGGTCGGCGAAGCTTTCGGGGACCGCGCGCGCGAGCGCAGACGGGGCCGAGAGCGAAGCGGCGAGCCCAATCGCCATGGCGGCGGCAAGGGTGCGGACTGTGCGGATCATGTCGTGTCGAGTCCTCTCGAAAGGCTGGGTTGGAAGCCAGCCTTGGTCCTGGTCCTCCGATCTTCGGGCAATGATTGCAACGCCGAAAGATGGGCAGCGGCCGGCTCCCGCGCTTCTGATCAGCGGGCGGCCTGATGGCCTCTGCCCGCTCCCCGCGGTCACAGCGCGCCAACGACCAAAATCAAGACCGCGCCGCCTGCCGCGATGGCAAGGCCAAGGCCACGCAGCGTCGACTCAGGCAGAGCCGCCAGTGTGCTGACGGCTCGCCGTACCGCGTCAGGGAACGCGGCGTAAATGAGCCCCTCGAGGGCGAGGACCAGCCCAATCCCGGCAAGCAGACCAGCAACGGTCATGCAGCCGCCGAAGCAACCGCCTGGCCCCTCGGCCCTGGCCTGCTGTCGGCTCCCTCAGCGTGCCTCCGCCGCCCGCACATCTTTCGGGATTTCGCGGAAGAAGCGGAAGAACTCGCTGTCAGGCGTAAGCACAAGACGAGACTGCGCCTCCTCGCCGAAGGCCTCGCGATAGGCTTGCATCGAGCGCCAGAAGGCGAAGAACTCGCGGTCGCGGTTAAACGCGTCGGCGAAGATTCTGATCGCCTCCTGCTCGCCCGACCCGCGAATGATGTCCGCTTGCGCCTGGGCTTCGGCCAGGATGACGGTGCGCTCGCGTTCGGCGGAAGCGCGAATCCGGGCCGCGACTTCGGCACCTTCCGCGCGCGCCTCACGCGCAACACGCTCGCGCTCCGTCTGCATCCGCGACAGGATCGCCTGCGTGTTCTCCTCCGGCAGGTCGGCACGGCGGATCCGCACGTCCTCGACGTGAATGCCGAACCGGCGGGCCTCGGCGTTCACCTGCTGGCGTATCTCAGACATGATGCGCGCGCGATCCTCAGACAGAACGGACAGCAGAGGCTCGTTGCCGAGCACGCGGCGCAGAGCCGAAGGGACAATCGAGGACAGGCGGGCCCTGATCGCGCCTTCGCCGAAACCCACCGTCTGGAAGTACTGCAGAGGATCGACGATGCGGAAGCGGGTGAAGGTGTCGACAATCAGACGCCGCTGATCGCCCAAAATCACCTCCTCCGGCCGTCCCTCAAAGTCGAGCAGACGACGGTCGAAGCTGATCGTGTTCTGGATAAACGGGATCTTCGCGTGCAGCCCGGGTTCGGTGATCACGCGCACAGGCTTGCCGAACTGAACGACCAGCACCTGCTCCGTCTGGTGCACGGTAAACAGGGTGGACAGCGTGACCACGCCGGCGACGACGACGCCGATCGCGCCACCGATGAGTGCTTTCTGGTTCATCACATGTGTCTCCTCGGCTCGCGCTCAGCGGATGGTAGCGCCGGTTCCGCTCACCCGCGCGGCGGGACCCACCGCGGGCGCGGCGGGGCCCGACGGCAAGGGGGGCGGGCGGTCACTGCCGCTCGCGGGGCGCTGCTGCTGCGCGGGAGCGACAGCGCGGTTGAGGTCGCCGAGCGGCAGGAACGGTACCAGGTTCTGCACCCGCTCGTCGACAACGACGGTGGGCGAGATGCGCAAGATGTCCTCCATCGTCTCGAGATAAAGACGAAGCCGGGTGACGTCGCGCGCCTGGTCGTAGGCCTGATAGACCTGGATGAAGCGCTGCGCCTCGCCGCGGGCACGGGCGATGCGCGCTTCGCGATCGCCCTGCGCTTCCTGCACCAGGCGTTCGGCCTCACCGCGGGCGCGCGGGATGATGTCGTTGCGGAACGCCTCGGCTTCGTTGCGCAGACGCTCGCGGTCGGCATTGGCGCGCTGCACGTCGCGGAAGGCGTCGATCACTGCTGCCGGCGGGTCGACCTTCTGCAGCTGAACCTGCGCCACCTCGATGCCCGCTCGATACTGGTCGAGCATCGCTTGGGTGCCAGCACGCACCGCCTGTTCGATCTGGGCACGGGCTTCGGTAAGCGCGGGCTGGATCGGCGTCTTGCCGATCACCTCGCGCATCACGGACTCTGCCGCGCTCTTTACCGCCTGTTCGGGATTACGGATGTTGAACAGGAAGTCGCCAGCGTCACGGATGCGCCAGAATACAGCGAAGTTGATGTCAATGATGTTCTCGTCGCCGGTCAGCATCAAGCTCTCTTCCGGCACGACTCGTGTGGGCACGGGCCGTGCTCCCTCGACCTCGCTGCGAAACCCGACGTCGATCCTATTGATCCGCGTGACGCGCGGCGTGGTCACGCTTTCGATCGGCCACGGCAAGGCATAGTTTAGGCCGGGCGGCGTGGTTCGGTTGAAGGCGCCAAAGCGCAACACCACACCCTGTTCGTCCGGCTGGACACGATAGAAACCCGAAAGCAGCCAGCCGCCGACCAGCACCGCAAAGGCGATGGCGAGCGCGCGACCGCCGCCGAAGCCCCGCGGCAGGAAGCGGCGGGCGAACTCCTGCCCTTTGCGCAGAAGCTCATCGAGATTTGGCGGCTGCGGCATGCCGCCGCCACCCCCCCAAGGTCCGCCTGGCCGACTTCCCCAAGGGTTGCCACCGGTGTTGTTGGTCCAAGGCATGCGTCGCCCTTCCCCGGTCTCCGTTGGAAGTTGCCGGACCACACCCCATCTCCCGCCATCGGCGCTGCTAGGAAGGAGCGTGTGGCGGGCACTTGGGCTCGCCCCCGGCACGTGCGCGGCATATGGACAGGTTCAAAGGGAGTTTCAAGCGATGGCGGAAGTAACCGAGGCAGCTGTGCGCGCCGCTCTCGCCTCTGTGCGCGATCCGGCGACGGGCCGGGACCTTGTCTCGCTCGGCTGGGTTGGCGGCGTGGACATCCGCGACGGGCTCGTGCGCCTCACCCTTGAGGTTCCCCGGGAACGTGCAGCCGCGCTTGAGCCGGTCCGCCGTGCGGCTGAGGCGGCGATCCAAGCCTTGCCCGGCGTGCTGAACGCATCCGCCGTGCTAACCGCGCACCGCGCCGCCCCAGCCCCGGCGCAAAGCGCAGCACAGCCGCAGAAACCCGCCCAGCTGCTGTCGAATGCCCGCGCCATCGTCGCCGTCGCCTCCGGCAAGGGCGGCGTCGGCAAATCCACCACCGCGGTCAATCTCGCCATTGCCCTCGCCCAAGAGGGTCTCGCGGTTGGCCTCCTTGATGCCGACATCTACGGACCCTCCCTTCCCCGCATGCTCGGCATCCGCGGCCGCCCGCTTGCCTCGGGCAACTTGATCCAGCCGATGGAAAAATGGGGGCTGAAGGTGATGTCCATCGGGTTCCTGGTCGAGGAAGAGACGCCGATGATCTGGCGCGGGCCGATGGTGATGGGCGCGCTCGAGCAGATGATGGGCCAGGTCGCTTGGGGCCCGCTCGACATTATGGTGGTCGACATGCCGCCCGGCACCGGTGATGCACAGCTGACGATGGCGCAGCGCGTGCCTCTGACGGGAGCGGTGATCGTCTCCACGCCGCAGGACGTGGCGCTGATCGATGCGCGGCGCGGCATTGCCATGTTCGCCCGCACCAACGTGCCCGTGCTCGGGCTAATCGAGAACATGAGCTTCTTTTGCTGCCCGAACTGCGGGCACCGCAGCGACATTTTCGGCCATGGTGGGGCGCGTCGTGAAGCGGAGCGGCTGGGCACGGAGTTCCTCGGTGAGATCCCGATCGCGCTTGACATCCGCACCACCTCCGATGAGGGCACCCCGATCACCGCCACGCTTCCCGATGGGGCAGAAGCGCGGCTCTATCGCGCGATTGCGCGCAGGGTTTGGGAGAAGTGCGAAACAGCGCTGGCGAAGCGCGCAGCAGAGGCGCCGCGGATCATCTTTGAGTAGGCGCCACCGACCGCCGCGCACCGCTCGAGGTCACGGTCGCGACAAGGAGGAGGCCAAGGCGCCGGCCGTCAGGGCCGGCGCTTCGGTCGCGACAGAGAGGTGGGCGGCGAGCGACGCCGCCACGGCCTGATCCGCCCCTTTCCGCCGGGCTCGAAGCGCGAGGAAGGTGCGTGTACCATCACGCCCAAGGATGGCAGGCGCAGCACCGCACAGACAAGGTCGAGGTAGAAGAGCGGGTTAGGATAAGGCTCACCGGCCCCACACCCCTTGCGCTAGCGCAAGGCAGAACGCGTTTGTCTTGCCCACGCTGCTCTATCGATCATGAAACACGCGCGCGATGGGTGAGTGCGCGGGCTGCGGAGGAGGCGTCGATGAACAATGGACCCGGCATGATGTCCTGTTTCGCTTCGGGACAGATGACTCCCCCGTCGGGGGAATCTGCAACGTGGGCTGCGCTCGGCACGGCCGATGATGCGCCGTCCGGCTTGGAGGCGAACGGTGAGGACGATCCGCTGTTCCTGCAGATCCGGCTTGCCGAACTCAGCGGGGCGCTGGCGATGATGGACCGCAGCTTGCGCGAAGCGCGGCGCTGCGGCATCCCTGTGAGTGACCGGCACACCCGGCTGGCCGCCGACATTTGGGCCGCACAGCGTCTCCTGCGCCGCATCGCCTCGCAACTCTCCCTGCCCCGGGCATAGGCCGGGGCGCGCGCCCCGGCAGCACTGCGGCCCCTCATGCGGGCAGGCCCAGGGCAGCGCGAAACTCCTTCCACTCCCGACGGCTAAGGCCGCTTGTTTCTGCCGTCACCACCTCGCCTGCCAGCATGCGCTTAAGGCAAGCGAGCATAGGGGCTGAGAACGTCACCGCAGAAAGTCGATAGTCGCGGAACGCCCGCGCCGTAATCGGCACCCAGGCGTCAAGCACGCCCAGGATCGCTTCGGCGTAGGCGCGGATTTCGTACTGCGCGTGCGCATCCGCCCTCAGCCTGAGGAAATGCATCAGATTATGCAGGTTTGTTTTCCAGTACCACTGCGTGTAGACGTTGAGGGTAAGGTTCATCCGCGCCAATTCTCGCGCCAGTCCCGGCCGGTCCGGGTCGAGCGGGGTGGCCTCCTCAGTCTCGTTCAGTAGCCAAAGGTAGTGGTCGTAGCAGCGCGCAGCATCCTCGCGCAGGAGCCTGAGCACTGCCTCGGCATGCTCGGGCGTCAGCGCCGCACCCCGGCCCTGCCGGTTGGTTGCGCTTTGTTGTGCCAGATGTTCAGGGGAAGGAATATAGAACTCGCGATCGAGCACCGAATAGCGGGCGGAATATTCGTTCACGCTCGCCGTGCGGTGGCGGATCCATTGTCTGGCGACGAAGATCGGCAGCTTTACATGCAGCTTGATCTCCGCCATTTCGAACGGCGTGGTGTGCCAGTGCCGCATCAGGTAGCGGATGAGGCCCTCGTCGTCCTGCACCCGCTTCGTGCCGCGCCCGTAGGAGACGCGCGCTGCCTGCACCACCGCCGCATCATCCCCCATATAGTCGACGACACGCACGAACCCGTGGTCGAGCACCGGAATGGGGCGGTAGAGAAGGGCCTCCATCGCGGGCACAGTCGCGCGCAAGGTGGGATGCGGTTGCGCGCGCGCCTCCTCGATCTCGCGCGCCTGTGCCTGCGTCAGCTCCATGCCCAGGTTCCTTTTCACGCGGACTCGTGTCGGCCTTCCTTGCGAAGCCTCGATTTCCTATATTCCCGCCCGCCGGAGCAATCCGGCTATGGCGATAAACGGCGAACGGAATAGGCGTTGCGGACCCGGGGGCAGTGCCCGGCGCCTCCACCATTCTCTGCCGCGGCTGGCGCGGCCAGGCGGGGGCGAAACAGGCTCGACGCGCGCGGTAAAGGTTCGCCTTTCGCCCGGCATGGTACCGCCGTTATCGGGCCGATCCACAAGTGCCAACGACAACAGCCGTTTGGCGCTCGCTGCCTGACCTAGCTTAGGCAAGCGCGGTTCGGGGGGCACCGGGCAACAGAAGCCCCCCACTCTCTCGCCAGCGGGCGGCGGATTGCCCGGCGGCGAGGGACAGTCGCAACGGGAGAGCGGGCCGCGACAGCATGGGCGCCGAAGAACCGGGACTGGGTAACAGCCTCCTTCCATACGAAACCTGGATCGAGGAGAGCCTGCGCCATGTCGTGCGCGCCGCCCTAACCGCCGTCGCCCGCGACGGGCTGCCCGGCGACCATCACTTTTACCTCACGTTCCGCACCGACCATCCGGAGGTGGAGCTGCCGGCGCGGCTACGCGCGCAATACCCGCACGAAATGACGATCGTCCTACAGCACCAGTTCGATGCGCTGGAGACCGACACGGACGGCTTCTCTGTCACCCTCTACTTCGGCGGCGTACCGGCACGGTTGCGAATCGCTTGGGGCGCCATCACGCAGTTCACGGACCCTTCGGTCCGCTTCGGCCTGCGCTTCAAGGCCGCACTAGATCAGCCTGACACGGTAAACCAAACGAGCGTGGACGAGACCCCCAACCAACCCGCGCCTGCGGCGGGTCAGACCGCGCAACAGGCTGACCGCCCTGCCCACGTGGTCAGCCTGGACGCCTTCCGCAAACGCCCCCCCAAACCCTGACCCGCTTGCGCGATCAGGCACCCCGGGCCGGGATGGCCCACCCGCCACGGACATGCCATAAGCGATCCGACCAGACACAAGAGCAAGGAGCGCCCCCGCAGTGAACGCGCCCTTCCCGCTCGCCCCGCGTGCGGGCGAGTTCCTGTTCAGCCCGATGTTCCCGCTTGCCGAACCTGAGGTGCCGTGGACCAGGCTTGCTTTGGGCGGCGTGCGCACCATCGAGGCGGCCGGCAGGCAGGTCCTGCTCGTCGCACCCGAAACGCTGACGGAGCTCGCCTTCCGTGCCTTCCGTGACGTCTCCCACCTGCTTCGGCCCTCTCACCTCGCGCAGCTGCGCGCCATCCTCGACGACCCAGAAGCGTCAGTGAACGACCGTTACGTCGCGCTCGAGTTGCTGAAGAACGCCAACATTGCCGCCGGCGGCGTGCTGCCGATGTGCCAGGACACTGGCACGGCGATCGTGTTCGGAAAAAAGGGGCAGCGCGTGTGGGTGGAAGGAGACGAGGAGGAGGCGATCAGCAGGGGCGTCTTCCGCACCTACACCGAAACCAACCTCCGCTACTCGCAGATGGCGCCGCTTACGCTGTTTGAGGAGGCGAATACCGGCAACAACCTCCCCGTCCAGTTCGACATCCACGCCGCGCCGGGCGAGGATCATGCCGAGGAGTTCCACCTCATGTTCGTCGCCAAGGGCGGGGGCAGCGCGAACAAGACCTTCCTCTTCCAAGAGACGCGCGCCTTGCTCAACCCCGACCGACTCTATTCGTTCATCGAGACGAAACTGAAAACCATTGGCACCTCCGCCTGCCCGCCCTATCACCTCGCCATCGTGATTGGCGGCACTTCAGCCGAGACGACGCTGAAGACCGTCAAACTCGCTTCATGCCGCTACCTCGACGGGCTGCCCACCAGGGGCTCGCTCGCCGGCCACGCCTTCCGCGACCTCGAAGCCGAGATGAAGGTGCTTGAGATCACCCGCCGCCTCGGCATCGGCGCCCAGTTCGGCGGCAAGTATTTCTGCCACGACGTGCGGGTGATCCGTCTGCCACGCCACGGCGCCTCGCTTCCCGTCGGCATCGGTGTCTCCTGTTCGGCCGATCGCCAGATCCTCGCCAAGATCACGCCCGAGGGAGTCTTCCTCGAACAGCTGGAGACGGACCCGGCGAAATACCTGCCTGAGACGACGGAGGCCGAACTCGGGGGCGAGGTGGTTCGCATCGACCTCACCCGCCCGATGGACGAGATCCGCGCCACCCTCTCCCGCTATCCGGTGAAGACGCGCGTCATGCTGTCCGGGCCCATGGTGGTCGCGCGCGACATCGCCCACGCCAAGATCAAGGAAAAGCTCGATCGCGGCGAGCCGATGCCCGAGTATTTGAAGAACCACCCCGTCTACTATGCCGGCCCGGCGAAGACGCCCGCCGGCTACGCCACCGGATCCTTCGGGCCGACCACGGCGGGGCGCATGGACTCCTATGTCGCGGAGTTCCAGGCCAAAGGCGGGTCGCTCATCATGCTCGCCAAGGGCAACCGCTCGCGCGCCGTGCGCGAGGCCTGCCGCAAGTACGGCGGCTTCTACCTCGCCTCTATCGGCGGGCCTGCCGCACGGCTCGCCCAGGACTGCATCCGCAAGGTCGAGGTGCTCGAGTACCCCGAACTCGGCATGGAGGCGGTGTGGCGGATCGAGGTTGCAGACTTCCCAGCCTTCATCGTCATCGACGACAAGGGCAACGACTTCTACGACGGGCTCGAGTGAACCGGACCGGACGGACCGCCCATCACAGAAGACCAGCCCGCCCCTCCCGCCCCCTCTGGAGACCCATGCGCCGTCACATCAGCTCAGGCTCCCGCTTCGAGGCGGAAATCGGCTACTCCCGTGCCGTCGTCGACGGCGACTATGTCTGGGTTTCCGGCACCACGGGCTATGACTACACGACCATGACCATCGCCGACGACGTCACCGCCCAGGCGGAGCAGGCGTTCCACAACATCGAGACCGCCCTGCGCGAAGCGGGGTGCACGCTCGACGACGTGGTGCGCGCGCTGTTCATCGTGCCGAGGCGGGAGGACTGGCCGCCGTGCTGGCCTGTGATCAAGCACCACCTAGGCCGCGCCCGTCCGACCTCCACCCTGATTCACGCCGCCCTGCAGGACGAGGCAATGCGGATCGAAATCGAAGTCACCGCCCGCCTGCCCCGACTTGCCTGATGCGCTTCGCTGTCGATCGCCTCGATCACCTCGTCGTCACCGTGCGCGACGTCGACATTGCTGCCGCCTGGTATGCGCGCGTGCTGGGCATGGAGGTGGAAACCTACGGCCCTCATCTCCGCACCGCTCTCTTCTTCGGCGGGCAGAAGATCAACCTTCGGCCGGCGGACTGCACCCAGCAAGAGTGGTGGAGCGGCGTGAACGCAACCCCGGGCAGCCAGGATCTCTGCTTCGTCGTCACGGTCACGATCGAGGAGGTGATTGCCCATCTGCACGATCTCGGCGTCGCCATTGAGCTCGGTCCCCTCAAGCGAGACGGGGCGCTCGGCCCGATCACCTCCGTCTGCTGCCGGGATCCGGACGGCAACCTAATCGAGATTGCGACCTACGCGTGACGCGCGCGCGCCACCTGGAGAAACGCTCGCTCTCGCTGGCAGGCCACCGCACCTCAGTCGCTCTCGAACCCGCTTTTTGGGCGGTGCTGGAGGACGCCGCGCGACGCCGTTCCCTCCCCCTCGCCACGCTTGTCGCCCGCATCGACGCCGGCCGAACCGATCCTGCCGTGCCGCTCGCCTCGGCCTTGAGGCTGTTTGCCCTCGCCGAAGCTCAGCGACGCTGAGCGCGCTCGGCAAGGAAGCGCGCGGCCTCCGCCAGCTGGACCGCGCGCGCCGGCCGCTCCCACGGCCCCGTCAGCCTGAGCCCCAACGTCGGCGCGGGGCCTGTCGCAGCAGGGACGGCCTCGACCGAGAGATCGAGGGAGCGCGCCAGCGCGTCGATCTCACCCCGAAGCCGCAGGGTTCCTGCCGTGGAGGACACCTCCGCCCTCTCGACCATGACCGTCCCTGCCGCAACCCGCAAAGCCGCCTCGCCGCGCTGCGCCGCTGTTGCTCCTTCGGCCAGTGCCGCCTGGACCTCGTCCAAGGCTCTGGCGGGCGGAACCGCCCCCGCCAGAGCCCGTGCCGCCCGCTCCAGGTCCACCCCGACCAGGATGCCCTCCGTCAGAGTGAGTCTCGCCTCGCCCCGAAGTCGTGCGATCATCGCGGAGGGACTGCGCCCGCCGGCCGCAAGCCGCACCGTGCCAGAGAGGCGACCGGCGGACAGGTCGATCGGCAGGCCGAATGCCGGCCCGGCCACGGGCAGGCGATCGGCCGCGGCCTGCACCTCGAGCTGCGCCGCACGCGGGTCGTAGCGGCCCTCGAGCGAGATCGTCCCGTCGCCGCGCGCGGCCGACAGCCGCGAAAGCGAAACCGCACCATCCGCCACCTCGATCGCGCCCTCGGCCGCTTCAAGCCACAGCGCGCCACCCACGCGCACCTCCCGGGCCCGCAACACGAACGCCGCCGTCCAGCTGGCGAACAGATCGCTCGGTATGGGGTCGGTCGCGCGCGGATCGAACCCGGGAAGGCGAAGGCTTTCCGCCTCCACGGACAAGGCGGCTCGCCGCCCAGCAGGGTCGAAGACGAGTTCGCCCGCGATCCGCCCGCGCATCGCACCGATGCCCACATCCGCCGTGCGCAGCGTCAGACGCGGCTGTTCGATTAGGAGATCCGCGACCACCGCCAGTGAACCCTCGCCGAGCCAGGCTTCCGTCGCCGGCAGGCTGAGCGCGGCGAGAAACCGGGTCGCCCCGGGATGCCGCAAGGCAAGCCGCCCCTCGAAGCGCGCCAGGTCGGGCGAAGCACGGCCAGCCACTTCGAATCGCGAGTCGAGCGCCTCCGCCACCGCGGTCACAGCGAGCTCCGTTCCCTCCGGTCGGGCGGAGATGCGAAGCCCGTAGCCACCCTGCCACAGCGGCCGCGCCGCCTCGACCACGTGCCAAGGCAGAAGTGGCACCAGCCCGCCCACGTCCTCGCCCTCGACCGTCAGGTCGAAAGCGCCAAGGCGCGCTTCGGATCCGATCCGGCCAGAAGCGGCGAGCGCGAGCCGACCGCCCGCGATGTCCGCGATGGCGAGGCGGAGGCTGGCCTCGCCCGGCCGGTCGTGGGCGATCTGGACCACGACATCGCGCGCAACGAAATCGCCGACCGGCATCGCGCCTGTCTCGATGTGGAGCGAGCCGAGGAAGCCAGGGTCGGACGCGCCGCGCAGCTCCTGCCCGAAGGCCGTTAACCAGGGCAGCGGGTCGAGATGGGTGGTGCGCAGGACGAGCGCGAGCGAGGGCGGGTTGCCGCGCGCGATCGTCAGCGTTCCGGTGATGGGCGTGCCGTCGATCGCCGATCTCTCAGCGGCCTCGAAGCGCACGGTAGAAGCGGAGGCGACGAGGCTTCCCGACAGCACAGCCTGGCGCAGCACCGCGCCCGGTGGTGCCGCCAGGCCGAGCCAGGACAGAATTGCCGGCAGGTCCGGGGCATCCAGTTCGAGGAGCCCGTCGAACCGCGCCCCCTCCGCACCCCGGGACAGGCTTCCGCCCAGAGCCAGAATGGCTCCGCCCGGTAGGAGAGCTGCCGCCTCGTTGATCGCGATTTGGTCGGCTTCGATCTGCGCTGCCACCCTGAGAGAGCGCGTCAGCCCTCCCCGCAAGGTGGCGGCCTCGACGGACAGATCGATGCCGATCGGAAAAGGCGGGGCGGCGATCAGGCGCGGCGCGAGCCCAACCCAGGGGTCGAGATCAAGACGCACGGCGGCCAGCGCGACATCGATGCGCGGCGTCGCATCGAGCCGCAGGGAGACCGCTCCGGTCAGTCGCGCCCCGCCGACTTCGAACTGCACTTGGTCCGCCGTCGCCGCAGCCCCCTCGACCGACAGCCTCGCTTCGGCGCGAAACGGCTGGGCGGGCCCAGGCAGGAGGGAAGAGAAGTCGGGCCCCTCGACGAGGAGCGACCCGGAGAAGGCGAAGCCGCCATGCCAGGCAATGCCGGATGCACGAAGCGCATTGCCCCTGTAGGCAAGGCGGACCTCAAGCGGCGCCGCCCCGTCGAAGCTTGCCTGGCCGAGCGCGAGGGAGAACTCCGCCGGTTCTCCCGCTACCTCGAACCGCCCCTGCGCCGTGTAGGCGCCGAGCGCGCCATCGGCGGAGAGGCGGGCCGAGATGCCGCCGATGCGCGCCCCGCCGAGCTCGATTTCACCGCGCTCGAGCTGGACGTGCGCACCCGCGAGCAGGATCGCCGGCCGCCCCGCCATCTCCCACAACGGTGCAGCCACGGCGCCGAGGCGAAGCCGAGGCGAGACGAGGGTCAGGTCGGTGACGGTGAGGTGGCCGCGCAGCAGCGGCGCGAGGGCAAGGCCAAGGCGAAGCTCCTCAGCCGTGCCGGACAGGCCGTCGCCCGCGTCGCCGATCGTCACCGCGCGCGCGGTCAGCCGTGGGTGCGGCAGGAGTTCGAGCGCAAATGCGCCCTCGATGCGCACCTCGCGCCCGAGCCGGGCTGACCCGACCCTCTCGACCTCGGTGCGATACTGCGACCAGTCGATGTGCCGCGGCAGCAGCCAGGCTGCGAGCGCGCCCAAAGCGACCACGAAGGCGAGAAGCCAGGCGAGCGTGCGAAGAACAGAGCCCACGACGGGGGGATTGCCAGAGAGCCACCGTGCGAACAAGCGACGCCGCACTCAGACCGGGGCGCCGTAGCCGCCTCCGCCCGGGGTTTCGATCACGAACACGTCTCCCGGCGCAAGGTCGCGCGAATCCGTGCCTGACAGCGGCTCGATGGTTCCGTCCACCCGCTCGACCCACTGCCGGCCGGGCGCGCCATCGCTGCCGCCGGCAAGGCCGAAGGGAGGCACGGTGCGGCGGGAGGCGAGGATCGACGCCTGCATCGGGGCGCGGAAGCGGATACGGCGAACCGCACCGTCTCCGCCGCGCCAGCGCCCCGCCCCGCCGGAGCCGCGGCGGATGGCGAAGGTTTCGACCAGGACGGGGTAGCGGAGTTCAAGGATCTCGGGGTCGGTCATGCGGGTGTTTGTCATGTGCGTCTGCACCGCTGAGGTGCCGTGGAACCCTGGCCCCGCGCCCGACCCGCCGCAGATCGTCTCGTAGTACTGGAAGCGGCCGTCGCCGAAGGTAAAGTTGTTCATGGTCGCCGCCGAACAAGCGATGGCGCCGAGAGCGCCAAACAGGGCGTTGGTCACCGCCTGGCTCACCTCGACATTGCCAGCCACCACCGCCGCCGGGAACTGTGGCGCGAGGAAAGAGCCCTCGGGCAGAATGATGTCGATCGGGGCGAGGCAGCCGTCGTTCAGCGGAATCTCCTCCCCGACCAGGCAGCGGAAGCAATACAGCACGGCGGCGCGAATGACGGCGGGAGGGGCGTTGAAATTGTCCGCCCTCTGCGCCGCAGTACCGGTGAAATCGACCACTGCGCGGCGGGCGGCGCGATCCACCCGTACGGCGACGCGCAACAGGTCGCCGTTGTCCATCCGGTAGTCGAACGATCCGTCACCGATCCGGTCGATCACGCGCCTGACGGACTCCTCGGCATTCTCCATCACGTGCCGCATATAGCGCCGCACGGTGGCGAGCCCGAAGGTGGCGATCGCGCGTTTGAGTTCGATCACCCCCTTCTCGTTGGCGGCAATTTGGGCACGGATGTCAGCCACATTCATGTCCGGATTGCGGGCGGGATAGCGCGCCCCGGTCAGCAGGGCACGGAACTCCGCCTCGCGGAAGCGGCCCCCTTCGACGAGTAGGAAATCGTCGATCAGCACGCCCTCCTCCTCGATCGTGCGCGAGGCGGGCGGCATCGACCCCGGCGTGATGCCGCCGATGTCGGCGTGATGGGCGCGCGAGCCGACGAAGAACAGGATCTCACGCCCCTCGTCGTCGAACACCGGGGTAATGACGGTGACGTCCGGCAGGTGGGTGCCGCCGTTGTAGGGGTTGTTCAGTGCCACCACGTCGCCCGGCCGCAGGCTCCCGCCGCGCGAGCGGATGACCGCGCGCACCGATTCGCCCATCGCGCCGAGGTGCACCGGAATGTGCGGCGCGTTCGCCACCAGCCTGCCCTGGCTGTCGAACAGGGCACAGGAGAAGTCGAGCCGTTCCTTGATGTTCACCGACTGCGCGGTGTTCTGCAGCACCGCCCCGCTCTGTTCCGCGATCGACATGAACAGGTTGTTGAAGAGTTCGAGCATCACCGGGTCGGCGCCTTCGTCCTCACGGTCGGTGCCGATCGCGATGCGAACGGGGCGGGCCGTGAGGCGGCGGAGGATGAGATGATTCGACTCCGTCACGGTCGCGCGCCAGCCAGGCTCCACCACCGTGGTCGCATTCGCCTCACGGATCAGAGCCGGGCCATCGATCGCATCCCCAGCGAGGAGGCTGTCGCGGTCAAAGACCGGCGTGTCGTGCGCCATGCCGCCGCTGAACATCTCGACCCGATCGATCGGCTCGGGCGCTCCTGCCGTGCGCTGCGCATGGGCCGCTTCGCGCACCGGCTCACCGGGTTGGATCGCTTCCACCGCCACTGCCTCCACGATCAGGGCGCGGTCCGGTGTCGCGAAGCCGAAGCGCGCGCGGTGGGCCTCCGTGAAAGCGGCAAGGATGGCATCGTGGTCGGCGAAGGGAACGGCGAGCGTTGTGTCGGTGCCTTCGTAACGGATGTGCAAAGTATGGATCAGGCGAATGGCGGCGCGATCTGCGCCTTGCGCGATAAGGGCCGCGGTCGCCTCCTCGCCGAGCGCGGCAAGCCGCGCCTCAAGCGCGGGGATCGTGTCCGGCGCAAGCCGCTGCTCTACCGCCGCCTCGCGGATGACGCTCTGATCGGCAAGGCCCATGCCGTAGGCCGACAGCACGCCAGCGAAAGGATGGATGAACACCGTGTCCATGCCGAGCTCATCCGCCACCAGGCAGGCATGCTGCCCACCCGCACCGCCGAAGCAGACGAGGACGAACCGCGCGGGATCATGCCCCTTTCGGATCGACACCTCCTTGATCGCGTTCGCCATGTTGGCGACCGCGACCTTGAGGAACCCTTCCGCCACCTCGCGCGGATCCTGAAGCGGTGTGCCCGTGTCGCGCGCGATGCGCGCGGCAAGCGCGAGGAAGGCCTCGCGCACGATGGCGGCATCGAGGGGACGGTCGCCGGAAGGGCCGAAGATGGCCGGGAAATGGGCGGGCTGGATTTTACCAAGGCACACATTGGCGTCGGTGACGGTCAGCGGTCCGCCGCGGCGGTACGAGGCGGGACCTGGATTGGCGCCCGCACTGTCCGGCCCCACCCGATAGCGTGCGCCGTCGAAATGGAGGATCGACCCGCCACCCGCTGCCACGGTGTTGATCGCCATCATCGGCGCGCGAATCCGCACGCCCGCCACCACGGTCTCGTAGCTTCGTTCAAAGCTGCCATCATAGAGAGCGACGTCGGTCGAAGTGCCGCCCATGTCGAAGCTGATGATGCGCTCGAACCCGGCCATCGCGGCGGTGCGCGCCGCACCGACGATGCCGCCGGCGGGGCCGGAGAGGATCGCGTCCTTGCCCTGGAAAGCTTCTGCACGCGCGAGCCCGCCATTGGACTGCATGAAGTAGAGGGGTGTTGCGCCGAGCTCCTCCTCCACTTGGCGGACATAGCGGCGCAGGATCGGCGAGAGATAGGCATCGACCACCGTGGTGTCGCCGCGGCCCACCCACTTGATGAGCGGGCTCACCGCATGGCTGGCCGAGACCTGGGTGAACCCCTCCTCGCGCGCAATCGCGGCAAGGCGCCGTTCATGGTCTGGGAACTTCCAAGCGTGCATCAGCACGATCGCCACCGCCCGAATGCCGTCGGCATGGGCGGCGCGCAGGTGGGCGCGCGCCTCCTCCTCGCCCAGAGGCTCGATCTCCTCGCCCTCCACCGTCACGCGGCCGGAAACTTCCACCACGCGTTCGTAAAGCAGTTCGGGCAGCTTGATCTCGAGGTCAAAGAGGCGTGGGCGAGCCTGGTAGCCGATGCGCAGCTGGTCGGCGAAGCCCTTGTTCACCAGCAGCAGCACCCGCTCGCCCTTGCGCTCGAGCAGAGCGTTGGTGGCGACCGTCGTGCCCATCTTCACCGCGGCGATCAGCCCCCGCGGGATCGGCGAGTCGGGGCCGAGCCCAAGCACGGCGCGGATGCCAGCCACCGCCGCGTCGCGGTAACGCTCGGGGTTGTCGGAAAGGAGCTTGTGGGTGGAGAGCGTGCCGTCGGGGTGGCGGGCGACGATGTCGGTAAAGGTGCCGCCGCGGTCAATCCAGAACTGCCAGGCCATGCGCGAGATCCAAGAAGAGCAATGGGCGTGAGGGGAAGGGCCGCTCAGAGCGCGGCGAGGCGGCTGTTGCGCAGATCCGTCACCAGCATGCACCCGGGCGCGTGAGTGATCGCGAAGGGCACGCGTGCCGCCGCGATTACCGCCTGCGGGGTGACGCCGCAGGCCCAGAAGAGAGGAAGCTCGTCGTCTGCCACCGGCACCGGGTCGCCGTAGTGAGGCGAGGAGAGATCCTCGATGCCGATCAGCTGCGGGTGACCGATATGCACCGGAGCCCCGTGCACGGCCGGGAAACGGGCGGTGATGGCGATCGCCCGGATCGCGTCAGCCGGGCGGAAGGGGCGCATGGAGACGACGAGAGGCCCCGCGAAGCGCCCCGCCGGTGTGCACGAAATGGTTGTGCGCCACATGGCCACGTTCCGCCCCATAGCGAGGTGCTTGAGCGGGATGCCGTCGGCAAGCAGCGCCTCCTCGAAAGAGAAGGAGCAGCCGAGCACGAAGGCAACGAGGTCGTGCCGCCACTGCGTGCAGATGTCGGTCGGCTCGGCGACGAGCTCTCCCCCGCGCCACACCCGATAGCGCGGCAGGTCGGTGCGCAGGTCGAGATCGGCTCCCAAGCCGGGAAGGTGGGGATCACCCGGTTCGGAGACGGCAAGCAGGGGGCAAGGCTTGGGGTTGGCGACGCAAAAACGGAGGAACTCCGCGGCATCCTCCGCTGGCAGTACGACGAGGTTGGCCTGCACGAAGCCTGGAGCAAGGCCTGCGGTGTGGCCGGCGTAACCCTCGCGGGCGGCACGGCGGGCGGAGCGACCATCCGGGCACTGGGGGCGGGCTAGGGTCACGGCGGCGGTATCGCGGTTCACGGCGGGGGTATCGCGGTTCACGGCAGAACTCGTTCACGGTGGTGGAGTTGTCTGGGCATCTTGCGCGCCCTGAGCCGATTGGCCAGAGGAGCCGAGCATGTCGCCCGCTTCCGCCTATCCCGACGGCTTCCGTCGCACGGTTGCCCTCGTCGCCGGTCTCAACCTCGCCTATTTCGGCATCGAGGCCGCGGTCGCGCTGTTCATCGGCTCGGTTTCGCTGCTCGCCGATTCCATCGACTTCCTGGAGGATGCTTCGGTCAACCTGCTGATTTGGGCGGCGGTGGGCTGGAGAGCGCTGAACCGGGCGCGGGTCGGGCATGTGCTGGCCTTGCTTCTCCTCGTGCCCACGATCGCTGCGCTGTGGATGGCGTGGCGGAAGATCCTCGATCCTGTCGCGCCAGCGCCTCTGCCGCTGTCGCTTGCGGGGGCGGGCGCGCTCCTGGTCAACGTCAGCTGCGCGCTGATGCTCGCCCGCTTCCGGGGGGCTGGCGGGTCGCTGATCCGCGGCGCCTACCTCTCCGCCCGCAACGACGCCATCGCCAATGTCGCGATCATCCTGGCCGGGCTCGTCACCGCCACCCTCTGGCGCAGCGCCTGGCCCGACGTCATCGTCGGTCTCGGCATCGCCGCACTCAATGCCGATGCGGCGCGCGAGGTGTGGCAGGCCGCGCGGGCGGAAGCGCGCGCCGCCCGCGCCTGAGCGGGGGCTGCGTTCATCAAACGGTGACCGGTGCGATGCCTCAATCTCCCGCGCGCTGACGGGGCGAGCGCCTCGTGGTAGTCGAAGCAGTTAGGCTGACGGGTGGACCAGTGGGGTTTTGGGGTAAGGTGCTCGGCGGCATGGCCGGGTTCGTGATGGGCGGGCCGATGGGGGCGGTGATCGGCGCCGCCCTCGGGCACGCCGCTGACCAGCGCGGGCCAGCCAATGGAGGCGCGATCCCCAACCCGATCGAGGCTCTGCTCCGCCCCGACCCGTTGCGCCTCGTCGACGCTGCGCGCCTACTCGGCAACCGCGACACGGTCTTCTCGATTGCCATGGTCGTGCTCGCGGCCAAGCTCGCTAAGGTGGACGGGCCGGTAAAGCGGGCGGAGATCGACGCCTTCAAGCGGATGTTCCGCTTCCCGCCCGAGGCGGCAAAGGATATCGCCCGGCTTTGGGACCAGGCGCGGGAAAACCCGCATGGGTTCGAGCCGTTCGCCGAGAAGCTGGCGGAGGCGTTTGCCGACAACCGCACCGTGCTCGAGGATGTGGTGGCCGCCCTGCACCAAATTGCTCTGGCGGATGGGCCGATCAATGCCGCCGAACGTCGCTTCCTCGACGAGGTGGCGAGGCGGATGAAGCTTTCGGAGCGCGAACGCGAGCGCGCACGCTCGGGCGGTGCCGCCCGGCCGGCGCCGAACGAGCCTGATCCGTACGAGGTGCTCGGCGTGTCGCGGAACGCCAGCGACGAGGAGATCCGCGCTGCCTGGCGGCAGCTGATGCGCGAACACCACCCGGACACGCTCGCCTCGCGGAACGTTCCGCCGCGTTTCGTCGAACACGCGACGCGGCGTGTGGCCGAAATCAATGCCGCTTGGCACCGGATTAAGCGCGAGCGCGGGCTGTGAGGGGGGTGCGCGCCGCCTCGAGGGGGTGAAGATCGCGATCATCGAGGCCCCTTCGCCGAACCACGACGCCCGCCCGCCTGGCGTGCCAATCGACATGCTCGTCTTGCACTACACGGGCATGCGCACGGGAGAAGAGGCCCTGGCGCGGCTGCGCGATCCAGCGGCAAAGGTCTCGTCGCATTGGCTGATCGAGGAGGATGGGCGGGTCTTCGCGCTGGTGCCGGAAGAGAGGCGGGCCTGGCATGCGGGCGTTTCCTGGTGGCGGGGCAGGGCATCGCTGAACGATCGCTCGATCGGCGTCGAGATCGTCAACCCGGGCCACGACTGGGGCTACCGCCCGTTCCCCGAGGCGCAGATCGACTCTGTGATCTCGCTCTGTCGGCAGATCCTGGCCCGCCACCCGATCCGCCCAATCGATGTGGTGGCGCACAGCGACATCGCGCCCGAGCGCAAGCGCGACCCAGGCGAGCTCTTCCCCTGGGCGCGGCTTGCCGCACGAGGGGTGGGGCTCTGGCCGGGCGAGGCGCCCGCGGCGGTGGACGAGGTGCCACCCATCGGGCTGGGCGAGACGGGAGACGGCGTGCGGGCGCTGCGCGCCACCTTGCGCCGCATCGGCTATCGGGTCGCGTCGGAGGGCGGGATGGATACGGCGCTGACCGCCGTGCTCGCCGCCTTCCAGAGGCACTGGGCGCCGCACCGCACGGACGGCGTGGCGGATGGGCGGACGCGCTGGGCGGCGGGGCGGGTGGCTGCCCTAGCCGAGGGCCGGGGTAGAAGCCCTTGAACGAACCACCCTCAGGGTCTCACATTCGCGGTGTGGGTCAGGCGGCCGGACGGCCGCGCTTGCCGAAGTGAAAGCTTCGGCGGTGAGGAAAGTCCGGGCTCCACGGGAACACGGTGCCGGGTAACACCCGGCGGGGGTAACCCCAGGGAGAGTGCCACAGAGAACAGACCGCCGACGCGCGGGGGATGACCCCCGCCCGCCGGCAAGGGTGAAACGGTGCGGCAAGAGCGCACCGCGGCCCCGGCAACGGGGACGGCACGGCAAACCCCACCGGGAGCAAGACCGAATAGGGGCGGGCAGCGGAGGGTTCTCCCGGCCGCAGGCGCGTTCCCGCGCCTCCCGCCCGGGTTGGTCGCGCGAGGCGTCCGGCGACGGGCGTCCCAGATGAATGGCCGTCCAGGGGTGGCAACACCCCGGACAGAACCCGGCTTACAGGCCGCCTGACCCGCAATACTCCCGAAACGATCGCACTGGAACAAAATGCGAATACTTGGTCGCGCCAGCGAGACCTAGCGCACGGCGACCAGGCGTGCCGTCAATCCTTTGTTCACGATTGGACCGCGGGCGTCAAAAGCCTGACTGAACCAGGTTTTTCTGGGGTTTTGCATTGACTGACCAAGATTTCCCATGCTATCCCATAATCGACCATGAGGTGGCAGCGCCGCCCGCCTTCGTCCCGCGCCTTTCTACCCGCGCGTCGGCCGAAGGCGCGGCGAGTGAGAAAGGGGTGGGCACGGCGGACAAGCGATGGGCCAGTTCCTGGGCACCCACGTGAACAGGCTGGATCGCAAGGGTCGGGTTTCGGTCCCGGCGCCCTTTCGCGCGGTACTGGCGCGCTTCGAGACCACTGAGTTGATCCTGCGCCCTCATCACAAGTCGGCCTGCATCGAGGCCCGCCCGGAACCCGAGTTCCGCCGCCTCGCCGCGCGCCTCGACGCGCTCGACTCCTTCTCCGACGACCACGACGCGCTCGCTTTCGCCCTATTCGCCTCCGCCCATTCGGCCATTCCGGACGCGGAAGGGCGGATCGTGCTGCCCGAGGCGCTGATCGCCCACGCTGGGCTTGGCGAGACCGTCGCCTTCGTCGGGCTTGGGCGGCTGTTTCAGATCTGGGCGCCCGAGGAAGCGGAGCGGATGACGCGCAGCGCCGTGCAAGCGGCGCGCGAACGCGGCCTTACCCTGCCTGGCGGAGGCACGGCGTGAGCGGGCACGTTCCGGTGATGCTCCGTGAGGCGGTCGCCTTCCTCGCGCCGAAACAGGGCGGTGTCTATCTCGACGCCACCCTCGGCGGCGGCGGCTACACGCGCGCCATTTTGGAGGCTGCGCCGTGCACCGTGTTCGCGATCGACCGCGACCCAGATGCGATCTCCCGCGGTGCCGCCCTGGTCGCGCGGTTTCCCGGTCGCCTGACCCTGATGGAGGGACGCTTCGGCGATCTCGTCGACCTTCTCGCTCAACACGGTGTGGCTGGCCTCGATGGCGCGGTGTTCGACTTCGGCCTCTCCTCCTTCCAGCTCGACGACCCCGCGCGCGGCTTCTCCTTCCGTGCGGAAGGCCCGCTCGACATGCGCATGGGCCGGTCAGGGCGCACGGCGGCCGATCTCGTCAACACCCTCACCGAGGCGGATCTCGCCGCGCTCATCCGCACCTATGGCGAGGAACGGCACGCCCGGCGCATCGCCCGCGCCATCGTGCGCGCGCGGGCGGAAGAGCCAATCACCACCACCGCCCGGCTTGCTGACATCGTCCGCTCAGTCGTCCCCCGCGCAGCGGACGGCATCGACCCCGCCACACGCAGCTTCCAGGCGCTCAGGATCGCGGTGAACGAGGAGCTCGACGAGATCGCGCGCGGGCTTGCCGGCGCGATCGATCTTCTCTCACCGGGTGGGCGAATCGTCGCCGTCTCGTTCCATTCGCTCGAGGATCGCATCGTGAAGCGCCTCTTCGCCGACGCCGCAGGGCGCGGCCCCTCCCCCTCGCGGCACGACCCGCGCGGGCTCATGGCGCGGAGCCGCCGATCCTTGCGCCTGCTCACCGCCAAGCCTGTCGTTCCGGCTGCGGACGAGATCGCCGCCAATCCGCGCGCGCGTTCGGCCAGATTGCGGGCGGCCGAGAAACTGGCGGAGGCTGCATGATTCGCCCCGCCATCCTGCTGTGGGCTGTCCTCGTCGTCGCCGCGGGGCTTTTGCTCTACAAGGTGAAGCACGACGTGCGTGAGCTCGAGGAGGAGCTGGCAAGCCTCAACCGCGCGATCGTGGAACGACGCGACCGCATCCATGTGCTGGAGGCGGAATGGTCACTGCTCAATGAGCCGGAACGGTTGCGCGACCTCGCCACCCGCCACCTCGCACTCGCACCGCTGCGCGCCGACCAACTCGCCCGCGCCTCTGAAGCGCTGCCTCGTCTCGCGCTCGCCCCGGCCCCTGGCCTCCCTGCCGCCGACCAGCCTGCTGCGGGTACGCACACTGTGCCGGCAGCGGCGCCGCCCGCCTCGTCGCCCGTGCTGGCGTCGCTGCCCCTGCCGCCGGCCTTCCCTGATCCGCCGCCGCGGAGCGCAACGACGCCGCCCATGGCAGAGCGCCGCACGGCCGCCTCTTCCCCGCCGCCCACCCCGCGTCAGGCCCGTCCCCTCTCCGCACCCGAGGCTCCCGCACCGCGCCCCGCTCCCGGACCTGCCGCCGCCCCGGCCTCGCCCGCGACCGTGCCTGCCAACCCGGTCCGCGTCGCACCTCAGCCGACACCTGCCCCACCCCCCCAACACCCGGTGGCGCCCCCTCCGCCGCGGCCCGCTCTCGCCTCCGCTCTCGGCATACCGGCGGGCAGCCTGCCGCCGCCGGTCGCAGGACCGCCGCGGTGAACGGAACAAGGCTCCCCCCGCACCTTGTCGTGCCGCCGGTGGCCGTCGACCGCGGCCGACCGCTCGTACCCCTCCGTCACGACCGGCCGAAACGGCACCCGCTCGAGGTCGCGCGCGCCCGGCTTGCCTTCTCCGCCGGTGCCTTCGCCCTGCTCTACCTCGCGCTTGCCGGCCGCCTGGTCGACGTCGCCACCGCGGAACCGGGCAAAGTCCGCGCCCAGGCCTCGCCCACCGCGCTCATCGCACCCGAACCGCGCGTCGAGCGGGCGGCAATCGTCGATCGCCACGGCGTCGTGCTGGCGATGAGCCTTCCCTCGGCAGGGCTCTACGCCAATCCACGCCAAATCATCGACCCGGAGGAGACCGCACGGCGGCTCGCCACCGTTCTGTCTGGTCTTGACTCTGCTGCTCTGGCACCCAGGCTCACTGGCGAGCGCCAGTTTGTCTGGATCCGCCGCCATCTCAGCCCGCGCGAACAGCAGGCGGTAATCGCGCTCGGCCTGCCGGGGTTGCATTTCCAGCGCGCCGAACGCCGCGTCTACCCGCAAGGGAGGGCAGCGGTGCACGTGCTCGGCGGAACCGATGTCGACGGCAACGGTATTGCCGGGGTCGAGAGGTTCTTCGACCGGCGCCTGCGCGACAACCCCGCCGAGCCTTTGCGCCTCTCTATCGATGTGCGCGTGCAGCACGTGCTGCGCGAAGCGATCGCGCGCGCGATCGAGCGCTTCGACGCGATCGGTGGTGCAGGCGTGGTGCTCGATGTCACCTCAGGCGAGGTGCTGGCCATGGTCTCGCTGCCGGATTACGACCCGGCCGAGGTTGCCACCGCGACGGAAGCGGAACGTTTTAACCGCATCACCGTTGGCGTCTACGAACCGGGCTCCACCTTCAAGTTGCTCACCACCGCCGCCGCCCTCGATCTCGGCACGGTGCCCATCTGGGGCGGCTACGACGCCTCCCGCCCGATCACCTACGGCCGCTTCACCATCAGCGACTTCCGCGGCAAGAACCGCTGGCTCAGCGTACCGGAGATCTTCGCCTACTCCTCCAACATCGGGACCGCGCGCATGGCGCTCGACATCGGCGTCGCCCGCCACCGCGCCTTCCTCGACCGTGTCGGCGTGCTGCGTCGGGTACCGATCGAAATCCCTGAGACCGCGATGCCACTCTTCCCTCACGGGTCGAACTGGCGGGAGATCAACACACTGACCATCTCCTATGGGCACGGCATCTCCGTCACCCCGCTGCACGTCGCGATGTCGACCGCGGCGATGGTGAACGGCGGGCGGCTCGTTCGGCCCACCATCCTCGCCCGCGACGCAAGCGAGCCACCGCCTCTGACGCCGCAGGTGATCAAGCCCGAGACCTCGGCCACGCTCAGGCGTCTGATGCGCTTGACGGTGACGGACGGGTCGGGCAAGGGCGCCGACGTCCCGGGGTATTTCGTCGGCGGCAAGACGGGCACGGCGCAGAAGGTCGGCCCCGGTGGGCGCTATCTCGCCAACGCGCGCATCAGCTCCTTCACCGGCATGTTCCCCGCCTACGACCCCCGCTACGTCGTCTACATCATGATCGACGAGCCGAAGCCGAGGCGGGATACGCACGGCTTCGCCACGGGCGGATGGGTGGCAGCCCCCGCCGCACGGGAGGTGATCGAGCGGATCGGGCCCCTGCTCGGCTATCTGCCGCAGCCGGAAACGCCGGTGATTCGCGAGGCGCTAGCGATGCCGATGCAGCCGCCACGCCCCGCCCGCGCCACCCCCCGGCCGGCGGAACCACAGCGTGCAGGCACTGCCGCGCCGGTTGCCGCCCCGCAGGCCACCCGTCAGGCCGCTCTGGCCCAGGCGGCGATGGGCGCCGCATCAAGCCATGCGGCTCGGTGAGCTCATGCAGGGGTCGGGCCTGCCCGCCATGTTGAACGGCCGCACCCTCGAGGCGGCGCAGCTCGCTGCCTGCGAGGTCAGGGGGCTCACCGCCGACAGCCGGCAGGTCCGGCCGGGCGATCTGTTTGCCGCTCTGCCTGGCACGCGGGCTGACGGCCGCGCCTTCATCTCTGAGGCGGTGGCGAAGGGAGCGGTGGCCGTGCTCGCCCCTGAGGGGACCACCTGGCCGCCAGGCGTGCCGCCGCGGCCTCTCATCCTTGACCCCGACCCCAGGCGGCGCTTCGCTCTCATGTGCGCCGCGTTCCACGGCGTCCAGCCCGCCACCGTGGTCGCGGTGACGGGAACGAACGGCAAGACCTCGACGGTCGATTTCCTGCGCCAGATCTTCGCCGCCCTGCATCAGGGTAAGGCCGCCTCGCTCGGCACGCTCGGGCTGATCGCACCGGGTTTCCCGCCGGGGCCTTCGCTCACCACGCCCGACCCGGCGAGCCTGCACGCGACTTTGGCTGCGCTGGCGCGGGCAGGCATCGCGCATGCGGCGATGGAGGCCTCCTCGCATGGGCTGGATCAGCGCCGGCTTGACGGGGTGCGTCTCGCTGCCGCGGCCTTCACCAGCTTCAGCCGCGACCATCTCGACTACCATGGCACAATGGCGGCTTACCTTGCCGCCAAGCTGCGGCTGTTCGAGAGCGTGCTTGAGCCCGGCCGCCCGATCGTTGCCCCGACCACATTGGCGGACGAGGCGATGGACGGCTTGAGCGCGATCGCGACGCGTCGTGGGCTTACGCTGCACACGGTGGGGCAGGGCGGGTCGCTGGTCGCGGTCGAGAGCAAGGTGCCGCTCGCCGAAGGCGTGCGCGTCGCATTCCGTTGCCGAGGCGAACGATTCGACCTCGTGCTGCCGGTCGCGGGCTTTCAGGCAGAGAATGCGCTGACCGCGGCCGCGCTCGCCATCGTCACCGGGGAAGCGCCGTCTCGCGTGTTCGCAACCCTGCCGCGGCTCGCCGGCGTGCGCGGGCGGATCGAGCGGGTGGCGGTGCTGGCGAACGGAGCGGCCGTCTATGTCGACTACGCGCACACGCCGGATGCAATCGCCGCCGTGGTCGCTGCGCTCAGGCCGCACTGCAAAGGCAGGCTGACCCTCGTCTTCGGGGCGGGAGGCGATCGCGACCCTGGCAAGCGCGCGCCGATGGGCGAGGCTGCCTGTGCGGCAGATCGCGTCATCGTCACCGACGACAACCCGCGTACGGAGGATCCGGCGGCGATCCGCGCCGCGGTGCGTGCAGGCTGCCCCACGGCGGAGGAGATTGGCGATCGCGCGGCGGCGATTGCGGCGGCCATCGCCGGTCTCGGCCCTGGCGACGTCGCGGTGATCGCCGGCAAGGGCCATGAAGAGGGCCAGATCTTTGGCGACCGGATCATCCCTTTCGACGATGCCGCCGTTGCGCGCGATGCGGTGGAGAGGCTCAGCGGGCGACGATGAGCGCGCTTTGGACATCGGCCGAGATTGCGCAGGCGGTGGGCGGATGCGCGCCTGCGCCCTTCGTCGCGTCCGGGGTATCGATCGATTCCCGCACCCTCGCCCAGGGCGACCTGTTCGTCGCGCTGAAGGGAACGCGCGACGGGCACGATTTCGTCGCCGATGCGCTGCGCAGGGGGGCGGCGGGGGCCATTGTTTCGCGCGACCCGCCCGAGGTGGCGGGACATCCGCGCCTGATCCATGTGAAGGACACGCTCGCGGCCTTGACCGCCCTCGGCCAGGCTGGCCGCGCTCGCGCGCGCGCTACTGTGATCGCGGTTACGGGCAGCGTCGGCAAGACAGGCACCAAGGAGGCGCTGAGGCACGTGCTCGCCCGCCAGGGCGGCTGCCACGCTGCGGAGGCGAGCCACAACAACGCAATCGGCGTTCCCCTCACCCTTGCCCGCCTGCCGCACGACGTCCCCCACGCCGCGATCGAGATCGGGATGAACCGGCCAGGCGAGATCGCTCCCCTGGCGCGGCTTGCATCGCCGCACGTCGCCATCATCACCACCGTCGAGTCGGTGCACAGCGCGTTCTTCCCGAACGAGGAGGCGATTGCCGACGAGAAGGCCGCGATCATGCAAGGCGTGGTTGCGGGCGGGGCCGTGGTGCTGAACCGTGACAACCGCCACTTTTTCCGCCTCCTTTCCCACGCGCACCATCTTGGCCTTGCGCGCATCCTCACTTTCGGTGACCACCCCCAAGCCGACGTCTGTCTGCTCGATTGGCGCGCCGAAGGTTTCGGCGGCAGGGCGCGGGCGCGCCTGCTCGGTCAGGAGATCGCGTTCCGTCTCGCTGCCCCTGGCCGGCACGCAGCGCAGAACGCGCTCGCCGTGCTGGCCGCCGTCTTCGCTGCGGGTGCCGACCCGTTCCGCGCCGCGGAGGATCTCGCCGACCTCGCCCCCGCCCCAGGGCGCGGCCGGAGGGTTGCAATCCGCTTTGGCGAGGGCGAGGCGATCCTGATCGACGACTCCTACAACGCCTCACCGCCCTCGATGCGCGCCGCCTTCGCGGTGCTGGGCGAGGTCCTGGCCGCACGTCGGGTTGCGGTGCTGGGCGATATGCTGGAACTGGGCGAACGTGCAGAGGACGAGCATCGTGCGCTTGCCCAGGCGGCGGTGCAGGCGAGGATCGACCTCGTCTTCTGCTGCGGGCCGCTGATGCGCCACCTTTACCAAGCGCTGCCCATGCGCATGCGCGGGGCGCACGCGGCCGATGCGGAGGCGCTGGTGCCCCTTCTGCAAGGTGCGCTGCAAGCCGGCGATGTGATCCTGGTCAAAGGATCGCTCGGCAGCCGGATGGGGCGCATCGTCGAGGCCCTCACGCGGGGAGTGGGCTGAGCCATGCTCTTCAACCTGCTCGCCCCGCTCGCCGACGAGTTCATCTTGTTCAATCTGTTCCGCTACCTCACGTTTCGGTCGGGCGGGGCGTGCATGACCGCGCTCTTCCTGTCCTTTCTGCTCGGCGGGCCGATCATCAGGCGGTTGAAACAGTTGCAGGCCCAGGGGCAACCGATGCGCGAACAGTACATGACGGAGGCGCATCTGTTGGGCAAACGCGGCACGCCGACCATGGGGGGCGTGCTGATCCTGATCGCCCTCGTCGTCTCCACTCTGCTTTGGGCGGATTGGCGCAACGCTTATGTCTGGGCGGTGCTGATGGTGACCATGGGCTATGGGCTGCTCGGGTTTGCCGACGACTTCCTCAAGGTGACGAGGGGTAACACTCAGGGTGTATCCAGCGCGATCAAGCTCGCCGTGCAGGCTGGGATCGGACTTGCGGCCAGCTTCTGGATCATGCTGGTGGCTCGACCGCCGCTCGAGTCTGCCCTCGCTGTACCATTCTTCAAGGACGTGCTGATCGAGCTTGGCTGGCTGTTCCTCCCTTTCGGCGCGCTGGTGATGATGGGCACTTCGAATGCGGTCAATCTGACGGACGGGCTGGATGGGCTTGCCATCGTGCCGGTGATGATCGCCGCCGCCTGTTTCGCGCTCATCGCCTATCTCGTCGGCAACTCGGTGTTCGCCAACTACCTGCAGCTCCATTTCGTCTCTGGAGTGGGTGAGCTCGCCGTGTTCTGTTCGGCTCTCATCGGCGCCGGCATGGGGTTCCTGTGGTTCAATGCGCCACCGGCGATGGTGTTCATGGGCGATACAGGAAGCCTCGCTCTGGGTGGCGCGCTCGGTGCCGTGGCGGTCGCGACCAAGCACGAGATCGTGCTGATCATCATCGGTGGCCTGTTCGTGCTGGAGACGGTGTCCGTCATCGTTCAGGTCGTCTCGTACAAGCTCACCGGGCGGCGCGTCTTCCGCATGGCGCCGCTGCACCACCATTTCGAGAAGAAGGGCTGGGCCGAGCCCACCATCGTGATCCGCTTCTGGATCATCTCGATGGTCCTGGCCCTGATCGGTCTCTCAACCTTGAAGCTCAGATGAGCGCGGCCTTCACCCCTTTCGCTGGCGAACGGTACGCCGTGATGGGCCTTGGCCGATCCGGGCTGCCGGTGGCGCGCGCCCTTCTCTCGTACGGGGCTGACGTTGTCGCCTGGGATGATGCAGAGCAGTCCCGCCGCACCGCAGCCAACGCCGGCCTGCCGGTCGCCGACCTCGGGGCGATCGATCTTCGGGGCTTCGACGGTCTCGTTCTGTCGCCCGGCATTCCGCACCGTCTCCCCGCGCCGCATCCAATCGCCGCGCGCGCCCTGGCGGCGGGCGTTCCCATCCTCGCCGAGGCCGACCTTCTGTGGCGCGCCGTGCGCTTGCGGGGTTCGCGCGCGCGCTTCGTCGGCATCACCGGAACGAACGGCAAGAGCACGACCACGGCTTTGACGGGGAGCATCCTTGCCCGTGCGGGCATTCCGGTTGCAGTGGGCGGGAATTTCGGCACGCCGGCGCTCGCCCTCACCATGTTGGGGGACGACGGGGTGTTCGTCCTCGAGATGTCGTCCTACGCCTTGGAGCGACTCGCATCGATCCGCTTCGATGCCGCAGCGATGCTGAACCTTTCGCCGGATCACCTCGACCGGCATGGCGACATGGCAGGCTATGCGGCGGCGAAGCGCGCGATCTTCAACCGCCAGGATGCCGCCTGCACGGCCGTGATCGGTGTGGATGACGCGTGGTCGCGCGCCATCGCCGAGGACCTCGGCCGCGGCCTAGCCCGGGTCGTGCGCATCAGCGGCGAAGGGGCGGTCCCTGGCGGCGTCTATGTCGAGCACGGCCGGCTGATCGACGACCGCGACGCGTTGCGCACGCGCCTTGCGAGCCTCGTCGGGCATCGTTCGCTGCTCGGGCGGCACAATGCCCAGAACGCCGCTGCTGCTGCCGCTCTCGCTCTCGCTCTCGGCGTCGCGCGCGAGGACATTGCCGCCGCGATCGCGACCTTCCCCGGTCTTCCGCACCGTCAGGAAAGGGTCGCGGAGATCGATGGTGTTCTGTTCATCAACGACAGCAAGGCAACAAACGCAGACTCGGCCGCCCGCGCCATGGCCTGCTATGACCGCTTCCACTGGATCGTCGGCGGTCGTGCCAAGGCGGGTGGTATTCAGCCTCTTGCGCCTCTCTTCCCGCGTGTGGCGCGGGCGTGGCTGATCGGCGAGGCGGCCGAGGAGTTCGCGCGTACGCTGGGGGAAGCGGGCGTGCCGCACGAGCTGTGTGGAACGCTAGAGAACGCGGTGCACGCCGCCTTCGCGGCGGCGCGCCGGGAGGCGCCGGCGGTCGTTCTGCTCTCCCCGGCCTGCGCCTCGTTCGACCAATTCCCGGGCTTTGAGGCGCGCGGCGAAACCTTTCGTCAGCTTGTCGCCTCATTGCGCGTGCGGGCATCGGCATGATTGCGCTTGCACGCAACGACGGCTCTCGGCTCGGCCGGTGGTGGTTCACGGTCGACCGCTGGATGCTGGCGACGATCTTTCTCCTGATCGTGATCGGCATGTTGAGTTCGCTCGCCGCGAGCCCTGCGGTGGCGGAACGGATCGGCCTCGATGCGTTTGCGTTTGTGCGCCGGCAGATGCTGTTCCTCCCCCTCGCCGCCGCTCTGATGGTTGCGGTCAGCCTGCTCGGCCCCCGCAGCGTCCGCCGGCTTGCCCTCGTCGGCTTTGTCGTCTCTCTGGCTCTCACCTTTGCCGCGCCGCTGATCGGGCCGGAGATCAAAGGCGCGCGGCGCTGGGTTTCACTGCCCGGCATTTCGCTGCAGCCATCCGAATTCCTCAAGCCCTGCTTCGCCGTCGTCACCGGCTGGCTGTTTGCCGAAGGCCTTCAGACGCGCGGTTTTCCGGCAGCGGCGATCGCCTCTGTCCTCCTCGGCGTCGTGCTGGTCGGGCTGAAGCTGCAACCGGACATTGGCATGGCTGCAGTGGTGCTCGCCGTTTTTGTCGCGCAATGGTTCGTCGCCGGGCTGCGCATTGTCTGGGTGACACTGCTCGGTGGCCTCGTCGCCGTGGCTGCCGTCACGGCCTATCTGCTGTTTCCCCACGTGCAGAGCCGGGTTGCCCGCTTCCTCGACCCTTCGGTTGGCGATACGTACCAGATTGACCGCGCGCTCGAGGCCTTCGCCCATGGCGGGCTGGTTGGCCGCGGCCCGGGCGAGGGCAGGGTGAAGTCCGTGCTGCCCGACGCGCATGCTGACTTCGTCTTCGCCGTGCTCGGCGAGGAGTTTGGCATGCTGGTCTGCCTTTTCATCATCGCGCTATTCGCCTTTATCGTGCTGCGCGCACTCCTTCGCCTGCTGGGCGAGAGCGATCCGTTCATCATCCTCGCCGGGTTTGGTCTCGCCGCGCAGTTCGGCCTGCAGGCTTTCATCAACATGGGCTCGACGTTGCACCTGATACCGACCAAAGGAATGACGCTGCCGTTCATCTCCTATGGCGGTTCGTCGGTGTTCGCGATCGCGCTCGGCCTCGGCATGCTGCTCGCGCTGACGCGCAAGCGCACGCGGAGCGACGCGCCATGAGGGGGGCGATGATGCGTCCGATCGCGATCGCGGCCGGCGGTACGGGCGGGCATCTCTATCCCGCCGTCGCCACTGCCGCCGCCCTCGCCGAACGCGGTGAGCGCGTCGTCTTGCTGACTGATCGACGCACGGCGGAGCGCTCGACGGCCGCCTTCGATGCGGCCGAGATCCACGTGCTCTCTGGCGAAGGCATCGCGGGGCGCGGGATTGCTCGACTGCCAGGCGCCCTTGCCTCATTGGCGATTGGCGCGATCGAGGCGCGCGCGATCCTCGACCGCCTGGCGCCGGCGGCCATCGTCGCCTTCGGCGGCTATCCGTCCGTCGCACCGGTTCTGGCTGCGCGCGCGCTTGCACGGAAACACCGCCTGCGTGTCGTCCTGCACGAGCAGAACGCCGTGCTCGGCCGGGCCAATCGCCTGCTCGCCCGCGTCGCCGACCTGCTCGCCCTCTCCTTCGCGGAGACCGCGCGCGTACCGGCAAGGAGGCGAACGGCCCTGATCGGCACCCCCATCCGGCCCGAGATCGCGACGCTGACGGCGCACGCCTATGCACCGCCGGATGCCGGCGGGCCTGTCAGGCTTCTCGTGCTGGGCGGCAGCCTCGGCGCGCGCGTCTTCGCCTCCCTCTTACCCGACGCGATCGCGCTCCTGCCGAGCCCGTTGCGTGATCGTCTCGTTCTCACCATGCAATGCCGAGCGGAGGATATCGCGCAGGCTGAGGGAACCCTGCGAGGGCTCGGGGTGCCGTTTCGCCTCGCCCCCTTTTTCGACGACATCGCAGCGCTCTACGCGGCGGCGCATCTCGTGATCTGCCGCGCCGGAGCGTCCACGGTTGCGGAGTTGGCCTGCGCCGGACGCCCCGCCCTTCTCGTGCCCTATCCTCACGCGACCGACGACCACCAGAGCGCGAATGCGCGTGCGCTTGCCGCCGCCGGGGCGGCGGAGGCCTTGGACCAGTTGACTCTGACGCCAGCCATGCTCGCTGAGCGGATCACCACCCTCCTCGGCTCCCCCACCCGCCTCGAGGCGATGGCCGAGGCAGCGCGCCGCTTCGCCCGCCCGAACGCCGCGCACGATCTGGCTGCGGCCGTGCTCGCGCTCGCGCCGACGGAGACCCATTGATGCGCGCCCTTCCCATCTCCATCGGCACCATCCACTTCGTCGGCATCGGCGGCATCGGCATGTCCGGCATCGCCGAGGTGCTGCACAATCTCGGCTATCGCGTGCAGGGCAGCGACATCGCTGAGGGCTACACGGTAAAGCGCCTGCGCGAGCTCGGCATCCCCGTCACCATTGGCCACGCTGCTGAGAATTTGGGCGAGGCGCAGGTCGTCGTCGTCTCGTCGGCGGTGAAGCGCGACAACCCCGAGGTGGTCGCTGCCCGCCAGCAGCTGATCCCCGTCGTGCGGCGGGCGGAAATGCTCGCTGAACTGATGCGGCTCAAATGGTCGATCGCGGTCGGCGGCACGCACGGCAAGACGACGACGACGAGCCTCATCGCCGCCGTGCTGGAGGCCGCCCATCTCGATCCGACGGTGATCAACGGCGGCATCGTCAACGCCTACGGGTCGAACACGCGGCTTGGTTCCGGCGACTGGATGGTGGTGGAAGCGGACGAGTCGGACGGCTCCTTCCTGCGCCTGCCTGCGCTGATCGCGGTCGTGACCAACATGGATCCCGAACATCTCGACCACTGGGGCACCGCCGAGGCGATGAAGGAGGGCTACGTCCAGTTCGTTGGCAACATCCCCTTCTACGGCTTTGCGGTGCTCTGCCTCGACCATGCCGAGGTGCAGGCGATGATCCCGCGGCTCGCTGACCGGCGTATTATCACCTACGGCTTCTCGCCGCAGGCCGACGTGCGCGCCGAGAAACTGGTGATGGATAGGCTCGGTGCGACCTTCGAGGTGGTGGTCTCGGACCGCCACGGCGGGCGCACGCGGCGCCTCAAGCCGTTCCGCCTGCCCATGCTCGGTGCGCACAATGTGCAGAACGCGCTTGCCGCGATCGCGGTGGGCGTGGAGATGGACATTGCGGAGGACGTCATCCGCTCCGCCCTGCTCGGCTTTAAGGGGGTGAAGCGACGCTTTACCCGCGTGGGCGAGGTGGGCGGCATCACCATCATCGACGACTACGGCCACCACCCGGTGGAGATCGCCGCCGTGCTGAAGGCGGCGCGCCAGGCCGGCGCGCGTGAGGTGATTGCGGTGGTGCAGCCGCATCGCTACACGCGGGTCGCCTCACTGTTCGAGGAGTTCTGCACCTGCATGAACGACGCCTCGACGGTGATCGTCGCCGACATCTACCCGGCGGGAGAACAACCGATCCCGGGCATCGATCGCGACGCGTTGGTCGATGGGCTGATCGCGCGCGGGCATCGTTCGGTGGTTGCCCTGCCGGATCCCGCGCATCTCGCCGAGATGGTGCACGCCATCGCCAGGCAGGGCGACTACGTGGTCTGTCTCGGTGCCGGATCGATCACGCATTGGGCGCATGCGCTGCCGCGCGAGCTTGCCGCGCTGCAGGCGTCGATCCCGCGCCGCGCTGGTGGGAGTGGATCGTGACCGGCGTCGCGTTTGCCATGACCGGTTTCGGCCCCCTGCCCTCGGCCCGTGGGCGTCTCGTTGCCGACGCTCCGCTCGGCGCGCTCACCTGGTTCCGTGCCGGTGGCAAGGCCGAGGTCCTGTTCCGGCCGGCCGACGCGGAGGATCTCGCCACCTTCCTGCGCGCTCTCGACCCAGGGATCCCCGTCACCGTCGTCGGTGCAGGGTCGAATCTTCTCGTGCGCGACGGCGGCGTGGCCGGCATCGTCGTCCGCCTTCCCGCTGCGCGCTTTGCTTCGATCACGATTGAAGCGGACGGCATCGTCGCTGGCGCAGCGGCGCTCGATCGCACGGTAGCCGAGTCTGCGGCGGCAGCAGGGCTTGGCGGGCTTGCCTTCCTCTCCGGCATCCCCGGCAGCCTCGGCGGGGCAGTGGCGATGAACGCGGGCGCCTACGGGTCGGAGATCGCCGACATCCTCGACTGGGCCGAGATGGTCATGCGCGACGGCACGACGCTGTGTCTTGGTGCGCACGAGCTCGCCCTTTCCTATCGTCAGGCTCGGCTGCCGCCTGGCGCCATTGTCACGCGCGTGCGGCTGCGGGCGCGGCCCGGCGACCCCGCCGTCATCGCGGCCGAGATGGCGCGCATCCGCGCCGCGCGCGAGGAAACCCAACCGGTGCGTGGCCGCACCGGCGGCTCGACCTTCAAGAACCCACCCGGCGCGAAGGCCTGGGAACTGATCGATGCCGCCGGCTGTCGTGGTCTCCGTCGCGGTGATGCGCAGGTGAGCGAGAAGCACTGCAACTTCCTGCTCAATCTCGGCCAGGCCACCGCTGCCGATCTCGAGGCGCTTGGCGAGGAGGTACGCGCCCGTGTGCGCGCCGCCACGGGTGTCGCACTCGAGTGGGAGATCCGTCGCATCGGTCGGCCTCTGGCGGAGGGCCCCGGCCGATGAAGCGCGTCACCGTTTTATATGGCGGCATCTCTGCCGAACGCGAGGTGAGTCTCGTTTCTGGAGCGAAAGTGGCCGAGGCGCTTGCCGAAGCCGGGTATGAGGTGGTGCCGATCGAGGTCGGCCGCGACCTCGCCGCTCTCATCGCCGCGCTGACCTCCGCGCGCCCCGATGTCGCGTTCAACGCTTTGCACGGACGCTACGGCGAGGATGGCTGCATTCAGGGCATCCTCGAGTGGCTCGGCATCCCCTACACGCACTCGGGTGTGCGGGCCTCGGCTTTGGCCATGGACAAGGCGGCGGCTAAGGCCTGCTTCTCGGCCGCGGGCCTTCCCGTTGCTCCGCACCGGCTGGTGACGCGCGAAGACGTGGCGCGCGGCCACCCGATGCCCACGCCCTACGTGCTGAAACCGCTCTCTGAGGGCTCCTCGGTCGGCGTGGTGATCGTGCGCGATGGCGACAACCGGCGTGATCAGATCGTCCGCGACTGGATCTATGGCACGCACGCGATGGCCGAGGCCTATGTTCCGGGGCGGGAACTGACCGTCGGCGTGCTCGGCGATCGCCCGCTCGCGGTGACTGAGATCGCGACCGCGCATGGCTTCTACGACTATGAGGCGAAGTACCGTCCAGGCGAAAGCCGCCACCTCCTGCCCGCACCGATCCATCCCGAGGCCTATCGGCGCGCCTTGGACATCGCCGCGGCGGCGCATCGCGCTCTTGGCTGCCGTGGTGCCAGCCGGGCGGACCTGCGCTACGACGACACGCAGGGCGAGCCTGGGCGTCTTGTGCTTCTTGAGGTGAATACGCAGCCCGGCATGACGCCGACCTCGCTTCTGCCGGAGCAGGCGCTGCACTGCGGCATGACGTTTACCGCCCTCTGCACCTGGATGGTGGAGGAGGCGCGATGCGGCGCTTGAGCAACGATTGCCGCGCGCAACGACCCGGGCGGTTGCGCCTGCTGCTGCGGCGCCTGCGCGGTCTCGCGCGGCCTGCCCTTCTGGCCAGCTTGGGCGTGGTGGTCGCTGGTGCAACTGTCATCGCCCTTGTCATCTCAGGCACTCCGCAGCGCCTCTTCGCTGATGCCGCGCGCGCGATCGAAGACGCCGCCGCCGATGCCGGATTTGTCGTCACCACCGTGACCGTGGAAGGCCGGGTGCACGAGGACCGCGACGCCATCCTTGCCGCAACCGGGCTGCGGCTTGGGCAGCCGATGCTCGCTGTCTCGCCGGAGATGCTGCGTCGTCGGCTCGAGGAGCTACCCTGGGTCGAGCGGGCTACGGTGTATCGGCGCCTGCCGGGTCACGTCCATCTCGCGCTTACCGAACGCACGCCGTTCGCGGTCTGGCAGAACAGCGGCAGCTTTGCTGTCATCGATCGGGAGGGGCGGGTGATCACCCGCGACGGTGTGGAGCGTTTCGCCCATTTGCCGCACGTGGTTGGAGAAGGTGCGGCGGAGACGGCCGCGGCACTTCTCGACCTGCTTGATCGCCATCCCGACGTGGGAAAGCGTGTTGTCGCGATCGTGCGCGTCAATCAGCGGCGCTGGAACCTGAGGCTCGTCTCTGGCGCGGATGTGCTGTTGCCGGAAGGGCATGAGGCGGCGGCAATAGCGCGCCTTGCCGAACTGCATCGCGACACTGGCGTGCTCGACCGCGCGCTGAAGGTGGTCGACCTCAGGTTTGCAGATCGGCTTGTGCTGCGGCCTGCGGCGGATGCAGCACCCGTGCCGGCGCCAGGCTCGGAGAGAGGACGGCGCGGATGAACGAGATGCCGAACCGTCTTGGTCCAGCCTCCGAGGCGCTGGTCACGCGCTCTTCGCCCTCGCGTGGCCGGCCGCGTGGCCGTTCGGGGCCGATCGCGGTGCTCGACATTGGCTCGAGCAAGATCACCTGCCTGATCGGACGCGTCGACAGTGACGGCGGGATCCGCGTGCTGTCGGTCGGCCACCAGCGCTCGCGCGGCGTGCGCGCGGGCTCGATCGTCGATCTCGAAGAGGCGGAAGCCGCCATCCGCGCCGCTGTGGCCCAGGCCGAAGAGCAGGCCGACCAGCCGGTGCATGAGATGGTGGTCAACCTCTCCTGCGGTCAGCCGCAGAGCCGCCACTTCGACGTACGCATGGCGATGCATGGGGACGCGGTGACGGATGCCGATCTGCGCCGCATCGTTGCCGAAGGCCGCCTTCGTGCCTATGCCGAGGGGCGGGAGGTGGTGCACGCGATTCCTCTCGGCTACGCGGTGGACGGAACGTCCGGCGTACGCGATCCGCGCGGCATGGTGTGCGACCAGCTCGGCGTGCGGCTGCATGTGGTCGATGCCTCGGTTGGCACGCTGCGCAATCTCGCGGCCTGTCTCGGGCGCTGCGATCTCGCGATCGAATCGCTCGTCGCCGCGCCGTTCGCGGCCGGCCTCGCTTCCCTCGTTGAAGATGAGCGCGAGCTCGGCGTGGTGGTGATCGACATGGGTGGCGGCACCACCAGCCTTGCTGTGTTCGCCGACGGTCAGCTGCAACATACCGACATTATCCCGATCGGCGGTCAGCACGTGACGAATGACATCGCGCGCGGTCTTTCCACTACCGTCGCGCACGCGGAACGGATGAAGACGCTGCACGGCTCGACCGATACAGCGCCCGGGGATGATCGTGAACTTTTTCCCGTGCCGCTGGTGGGCGAGGACGATCACGCGATCGCCAAGGTGCCGCGGTCGATGCTCGTCGGCATCATTCGGCCGCGGCTTGAAGAAACCTTCGAACTCGTGCGCGCCCGTCTCGATGCGGCCGGGCTTGGTTCGCTGACCGGGCGTCGGGCCGTGCTGACAGGGGGAGCATCGCAACTGATTGGCGTGCGCGATCTTGCCGCGGCGATGCTCGACAAGCAGGTGCGGCTCGGCCGCCCACCCGCCTTGCGCGGCCTGCCCGACATCGCCCAGGGACCCGGCTTCGCTGTCCCCGTCGGCCTGCTGATCTGGGCTGCCACCGAAGGCCAAATCGCGCGTGATCTCGCTCCGGTCGGCTTCGCCGGTATGCCCGGTCCGCTGAAGCGACTGTTCACCTGGCTTCGCGAGCGGCTGTGACGCCGATGCGACCCCTCCCCCGCAACCCTTCCGCCCCTCAAGGAGAACCGTTATGGCCATCACCCTGACTGTGCCTGCCCAAGCGCTGAACGATTTTCAGCCTCGTATCACCGTCATCGGTGTCGGCGGCGGCGGCTGCAATGCGGTGAACAACATGATCGCCTCGCAGCTTGACGGCGTGGAGTTCATCGTCGCCAACACTGATGCGCAGTCGCTGATGAAGTGCCGAGCCGATCGCAAGATCCAGCTCGGCCCGCATCTCACACAGGGGCTCGGCGCCGGCGGCAGGCCTGAGGTTGGGCGTGGCGCGGCGGAGGAGGCGGTGGAGGAGATCGCCTCCCATCTCGCGGGCGCGCACATGGTGTTCATCACTGCGGGCATGGGCGGCGGCACCGGCACGGGCGCGGCGCCGGTGGTGGCGCGCATCGCCCGCGAGCGCGGCATACTCACCGTCGGCGTGGTCACTAAACCGTTCGACTTCGAGGGCCCGAAGCGCAAGGCCGCGGCGGAGGCCGGCATCGAGGAGCTGCAGCAGTATGTCGATACGCTGATCGTGATCCCGAACCAAAATCTGTTCCGTATTGCGAACGATCGCACCACCTTTGCCGAAGCGTTCAAGATGGCGGACAACGTTCTTTATATGGGCGTGCGCGGCGTGACCGACCTCATCGTCCATCCCGGCCTCGTCAATCTCGACTTCGCTGACATTCGCACCGTGATGGCGGAGATGGGCAAGGCGATGATGGGCACCGGCGAGGCGGAAGGCGAGGATCGCGCCGTGCGCGCGGCCGAGATCGCGATTTCCAACCCGCTTCTCGAGGACGCCTCGATGAAGGGAGCAAAGGCTGTGCTGATCAACATCACCGGCGGGCCCGACATGACCCTGTTCGAGGTCGACGAGGCGGCGAACCGCATTCGTAAGGAGGTGGGCGATGAGGAGGCCAACATCATCTTTGGCTCCTCCATTGACGATGCCATGGCGGGCAGGATCCGCGTCTCGGTGGTGGCGACGGGGATGGAAGCAAATCTCCAGCCGCGCCAGCGCCCCGCTTTGGTAGCGGTGGACGGCGCACCTGTCGTGCGGGCGGCCCAAACGGCGGCGGCCTCACCAGGGATGACGGCGCCGGTCTCGGCGCCACTGACTGCCGCCTCCACCAAGATCGTCGGCAACACCGTCCTGCAACGTACCGCGGTCGCCCCCGAACCGGTGGTGCGAGCGGTCGAGAAGCCGCACGCCCTCGAGGCGGCGCAGCACACCGCCCCTGCTGAGCCGCCGGCGGAGCCTGCACCGTCGCTGTTCCCGCCGCGCGAGCCAGCCCCGCTGTCCCAGGCGATCGTGTCCGACGCGCCCGCCCCAACCGCCGTGGCGGGTTTGTCGTCCCAGCCGCCGGGCCGCAGCCTGTTCCAGCGCATGACGCGCCTCATCTCCGGCGGCGAGGGCCCTGCCGCCGCCCCCGTCCCGCGGCAGCAGGCAGCGACCCGCGCTGAGCCGATCCTGACGCCGATCAGTCAGGGGGCAGGCAAGCCGCAAGGGCGCGGCTCGCTCGAGGAGAGCGGACTCGACATTCCAGCGTTCCTGCGCCGGCAAAGCAATTGACTCATGGCGCTTTAGCCCGGCTAGACCGCATAAGTCGGCTGAGCCCGCTTTGCCCTATTCATGCCAAAATGCGAAAAAATCGTGGCGTCGCCGTGATACATACAGAAAAGAAGCTTGACTTGCCCAAATGCCTGCCCGGCTTTTAGGGTCTGGTTGGATGCAGGGATTTGACTGCTCTTCGCCTCCCTCTCGCTGATGGCGAAGGCAGGTCAGCTCCCGGCTCCCGACGGCAGCCCCGCCTGGGCTGGCGTTGGTGGGTAGACAGAAGCCTTCGAAGACTTTTGGTCGGATCGTGCAACTCCCTCTCGGCACTTACCTCGGCGACAGCATGCAGCCCTTCCAGAGAACCCTCCGGGCGCCGATCGGCTGCACGGGTGTGGGCCTGCACTCCGGGCGGAAGGTCTGCCTCACCCTTCGTCCGGCCGCTGAGCATGTCGGGATCGTGTTTCGGCGCATCGATCTGCCGGATCGACCGCTGATCGCCGCCCGCTGGGACCATGTGATCGACACGCGCCGCAACACCACGCTCGGCCTACCCGACCGTCCCGAGGCCAGTGTCGGCACGGTCGAACACCTGCTCGCCGCCCTTGCTGGCAGCGGTGTGGATAATGCGATCATCGATCTCGACGGACCGGAGGTCCCGATCATGGACGGGTCGGCCGCGCCGTTCGTGTTTCTGATCGATTGTGCCGGCCTCGTCACCCAGGGCGCGGTCCGCCAAGTGCTGGAGATCGTTCGCCCGGTCCAGGTTGAGGACGAGACCGGGTCGGTCACCCTGTTGCCAGATCAGTCCGGCGCGCCGGTGTATGAGATGGACATCGAGTTCCCATCCAGCGCGATCCGCCGGCAGCACCGGCTGGTTCGTCTTGCCCCGGGCAGCTTCAAGCGCGACCTTGCGCGCGCCCGCACCTTCGGCTTTGTCGAGGAACTTGACGCTCTGCGCGGCGCAGGCCTCGCGCGTGGCGGCAGCCTCGACAATGCCGTCGTGCTGCGTGGGGCGACGGTGTTGAACGCGGGCGGGCTGCGCTACACGGATGAGTTCGTTCGGCACAAGCTGCTCGATCTCGTCGGCGATCTGGCTCTCGCGGGTGCGCCTCTGCGCGGACGCGTTGTCGCCCGCCGGACCGGGCACCGGCTGAACAATCTCGCGCTGCGGGCCCTGTTCGCCGACCCCTCTGCCTATCGGTTCACGCCGGCGGTCTCTGCCAGCGCAACCCGCGATGGCATGCCCGCCCCGCTTGCCGCTGCCGCTGCTGCCCCGGTCTGATCGTCGCGCCGCTCTCGCAGCCCCCGGGCGCGTGCTATAGAGCCGGGCGATGGCTCGTCTTCGTCTCGCCGCCCTGCTCTTGGTCGTGATCGCCCTCGCCGCCTGCAGCGGCCGCGAGAACCTCGACACTCTGCTCGGCCAGGAACGGCCGGTGGAAGACATCTACAACGACGCTGCCGATGCTCTTGAGGCCGGAGAGTATGCGCGCGCTGCTGCGTTGTTCGATGAGGTTGAGCGGCAACATCCCTATTCGTCCTGGGCAGTGACCGCCAAACTGATGGCCGCCTATGCGCTCTATATGCGCAACCAATACACTGAGGCGATCGCTGCGCTTGACCGGTTCATTCGTCTGCATCCGGCGAACCCGAACATCGCCTATGCTCACTACCTGCGTGCCCTTTGCTACTACGAGCAGATCGCCGACGTGACCCGCGACCAGCGGATCACGGAACAGGCCCTCGCTGCACTCACGGAAGTGGTGAACCGCTTCCCCGACACCCCCTACGCCCGCGACGCGCGGCTGAAGATCGACCTCGCCAGGGACCATCTTGCCGGCCACGAGATGATGATCGGCCGCTTCTACCAGCGCCAGAACCTGCATCTCGCCGCGCTCAACCGGTTCCGCCGGGTTGTTGAACAGTACCAGACGACGAACCACGTCGCCGAAGCGTTGCATCGGATGACGGAATCCTACCTCGCTCTGGGCCTCGTTGAGGAAGCACGCCGGACGGCGGCCGTGCTCGGCCACAATTTCCCCGGCTCGCCCTGGTACCAGGACAGCTACGCCCTGCTCGTCCCCGGTGCCGAACCTGCCGAACCGCGTCGGCCCAGCATGCTCGCCCGCTGGTGGTCATCGGTCTTCTGAGGGCTCGGCATCGCGTGCGCCGATGCTCGTTGCACTCTCGATCCGCGATGTCGTCTTGATCGATCGCCTGGACTTCGCGCTTGGCCCGGGATTGACCGCACTCACCGGCGAGACGGGAGCCGGCAAGTCGATCCTGCTCGACAGCCTCGGCCTTGCCCTCGGCGCGCGCTCTGAAGCGGGGCTGGTTCGCGCTGGCGCTGCGCAGGCCGTCGTCTCGGCCGCCTTCGATCCGCCCGCCGACCATCCGGCGCGTCGCCTGCTCGCCGAACAGGGACTGCCCGAAGAGGCAACCATCACCCTTCGTCGCATCGTGCAGGCAGACGGCCGGTCGCGCGCCTTCGTCAACGACGAACCGGTGAGCGTGTCATTTCTGAAACGGCTTGGCGAAAGCCTGGTCGAGATCGAAGGGCAGTTTGCCCAGGTCGGCCTGACCGACGCCACCACCCATGCGTCCCTGCTTGATGCTTTCGGCGGGCTGCAGGGCGAGGCCGACCGGGTGCGCGGCGCCTACGCTGCCTGGCGTGCAGCGGAACGCGCGCTGGCAGAGGCGGACGCGGCGATCGCCGCCGCGCGGCGCGACGAGGAATGGCTTCGCCACGCGCTGGCAGAGCTCGATCGTCTGGCCCCCGAGGCGGACGAGGAGGAGAGGCTCGACCGGCTTCGGCGCAGCCTGCAGGGAGCGGAGAAGCGTGCCGAAGCGCTCGCCTCCGCCCGCGACGAGCTCGCGCGCAACCGCGGGGTCACGCATGCCTTGCGGGCTGCCATGCGCACCCTCGAACGGCTCGGCGAGGATGCCGCTGTCGCTCCCGTTCTGGCTGCCCTCTCGGCGGCGCAAGACGCGGTTGCCGAAGCCGAGACCCTGCTTGAGCGGCTGGTCGCCGACTCGGTGCCCGACCCGCGCGCGCTCGAGGCCGCCGAGGAGCGGCTGTTCGCCCTGCGTGCAGCGGCGCGCAAGCATCAGGTGACGGTAGCGGAGCTGGCTGCGCTGCGCGAACAGATGCGGGCGAAGCTGGGCGAGCTCGATCTTGGCGCGGAGCGGATTTCGGCGCTCGCTCAGGCTGCCCGCTCAGCGCGCGAGGCCTATCGGACGGCGGCGGAGCATCTTTCCGCGGCGCGGGAGCAGGCGGCAGAGGCGCTCGCGCAAGCGGTGGCGAAGGAACTCGCACCGCTGAAGCTCGACCGCGCCCGATTCGTTGTCGACATCTTCCGTCGCCAACAGGAGGATTGGGGGCCGGACGGTGCGGACCGCGTTCAGTTCCTGGTCGCGATGAACCCGGGCCAGGCTCCCGCACCGCTCGCGAAATGCGCCTCGGGCGGAGAGCTTTCCCGCCTCATGCTGGCGCTCAAAGTGGTGCTGGCGCGCGGCTCTCCCGTCACGACCCTGGTGTTCGACGAGGTCGATGCTGGCATCGGTGGCGCGACCGCTGCCGCAGTCGGAGAGCGGCTCGCCAGACTGGCCGCAACGCTACAGGTGCTCGTCGTCACGCATTCACCTCAGGTGGCGGCCAAGGCATCCCGCCATTGGCGGGTGAGCAAGTGTACGGAGGGCGGAATGACGCGCACCCGCGTTGAGGTGCTCGACTCGGCTGCGCGGCGAGAGGAGATCGCGCGCATGCTGGCGGGAGAACGGATCACCGACGCTGCGCGCGCAGCCGCTGCCGATCTGCTCGCAGGCGTGTCGTGAAGCGCCTGCGTGCCATTCCCGTCGAGACCCTGACGGAAGAGGAGGCCCGCGCAGAGCTCGCCGCGCTTGCCGCCGAAATCGCCGAACACGACCGCGCCTACTATGAGCGCGACCGACCCGTCATCACAGATGCGGACTACGATGCGCTGAAACGACGGAACGCTGCCATCGAGGCGCGTTTTCCCCATCTCATTCGGCCCGACAGTCCCTCCTTACGGGTCGGGTCCGCGCCAGCGCGCGGCTTCGCCAAGCACCGGCACCTTAAGCCGATGCTCTCGCTCGACAACGTCTTCGATCAGGCCGAGTTCGCCGCCTGGATCGATCGCGTGCGCCGCTTCCTTGGCCTCGGCTCTGACGAGCGGATCGCCCTGGTCGCTGAACCGAAAATCGACGGCGCCTCGATCAGTCTCACCTACCGCAACGGTCGTTTCGTCGTCGGTGCGACGCGCGGCGACGGCGCAGAAGGTGAGGATGTGACCGCCAATCTGCGCACGCTGCGAGATCTTCCGCTCTCCCTGCCACCACCCTATCCGGAGCTGATCGAGATCCGCGGCGAAGTGTACATGGCGAAAGAGGCCTTCCTCGCTTTGAACGAGCGCATGGAGGCCGCAGGCGAGGAGCCCTTCGCCAATCCGCGCAATGCCGCCGCCGGGTCTCTGCGCCAGAAAGACCCAGCGGTGACCGCTGGCCGACCGCTCGCGCTCTTCGCGTACGCGATCGGCGAATGCTCGGAACCGATCGCCACCACGCACCAGGGGCTGCTCGCGCGACTGCGCGCTTGGGGCTTCCCTGTCAACCCCCTTTCCCGCCCGCTTGCCGATTGGACCTTGGCCGGACCATTTCAGCAGGAGATCGGTCTTACTCGGTCTTTGCTGCCCTACGACATCGATGGCGTCGTCTACAAGGTTGATCGCCTTGACTGGCAGGACCGCCTTGGAGTCGTGGGCCGCGCCCCGCGCTGGGCGGTGGCGTGGAAGTTCCCGGCCGAGAAGGCGACGACGAGGCTGCTTGCGATTGAGATCCAGGTCGGGCGCACCGGTGCTCTGACACCGCGGGCGGTGATGGAGCCGGTGAACGTGGGCGGCGTGATCGTGCGCCATGCCACTCTGCACAACGAAGATGAGATCGCGCGCAAGGACATCCGCCTCGGCGATACTGTCATCGTGCAGCGAGCGGGCGACGTGATCCCCCAGATCTTGGGCGTGGTGCTGGAGAAGCGCCCGCCCGATGCCAAGCCTTTCGTCTTTCCCGACCGCTGTCCCGTCTGCGGGTCGCACGCTGTGCGCCCGCCCGGCGAGGCCGTGCGTCGCTGCACCGGCGGCCTCACCTGCCCTGCCCAGGTGGTGGAGAGGCTGAAGCACTTCGTCTCGCGTGCAGCCTTTGACATCGAGGGCCTGGGCGAGAAAACCATCGAGGCCTTCTATGCCGACGGGTGGCTCAAGAGCCCCGTTGATCTGTTCAAGCTTCCCGCGCGCGAAGCGGAGATCGCCGTGCGCGAGGGTTTTGGTCCTCAATCCGCACGCAACCTCGTTCGCGCCATCGAGGCGCGCCGCCGCATCCCGCTCGATCGCTTCATCTACGCCCTCGGCATCCGCCGCATTGGCGAAGCGAATGCGCGCCTCCTTGCCCGCCACTACGCAACGTTCGACGCTTGGCGTCAGGCCATGGTCGCCGCAACCGACCCTGCGAGCGAGGCACGGGCCGAACTCGAGGCGATCGTCGGCATCGGCCCGGCGATCGCGCAGGAACTCGCCGATTTCTTCGACGAACCGCACAACCTCGAAGTTCTGGATCAGCTCGCGCGCGAGGTGACGATCGAGCCCGTCTCTCTGCCGGCGACGGGAGGCACGCTCACCGGCAAGACCATCGTCTTCACCGGCACGCTCGCCACTATGACTCGGGCCGAAGCGAAGGCGCGCGCCGAGGCGCTGGGGGCGAAGGTGACCGACACGGTGTCGAAGAAGACCGATTTCGTCGTCGTCGGCGAGGAGGCGGGTTCGAAGGCGGAGAAGGCAAAGGCGCTCGGCGTGCGCATGCTGACGGAAACGGAATGGCGCAGGCTTGCCGGGCTGGAGTAGGGGGGGAGCACGGCCATGCACCGTGACGCGACCGGCTACGCAGCAACCGGCGAGGAAGCTTCCATGGCCGCGCTCGATGCCTTCGCAGAGGACTTGCTCGGCTATCGCAGCGAGATCGGTCGTATCGTCACGGCAGCCGAAGCCGACCCGTCCTGCGCGCTTGCCAATGCCTGGGCGGCGGCCTTGTGGCTTCTCACCGAGACGCGCAAGGGGCATGCGCGGGCCGGCCGCTTCCTCGATCGCGCCGAAGCGGCAGCAGCGACCGAGCGGGAACAACTCGCTCTCGGTTCTATCCGCGCCTGGCACGCCGGTGACACGGCGACGGCACTCGCGCTTTGCGCTGAAAGTGCGATGCGTTTCCCGCGCGATCTCGTCGCGGTGAAGCTCGGCCAATACCACGCTCTGAACCGCGGCGATGCGCCCTCCTTGCTTCGCCTGCCTCTGCTCGCGGCGGCAGCGAACGACGATGTGCCCTGGCTGCACGGTATGCTCGCCTTCGGCTACGAGGAGTGCCACCGGCTCGCCGAGGCAGAAGGCGAAGCACGGCGCGCGATCGAGCTTCGTCGCGACGAGGCTTGGGCGCACCATGCGCTCGCCCACGTGCTGCTCGCAGAGGACCGTGCAGAGGAGGGTATCGACTTCCTCGCCGCCGTCGCCGACACCTGGGAAGGGCGCAACCCCTTCATCGTCACCCACAACTGGTGGCATCAGACCCTGTTCCTGCTCGACCGGGACCGCACAGAGGAGGCGCTCGCCCTCTACGACTCGCGTGTTTTCGCGCTCGAGCCCTCCTGGGGCCAGATCCAGGCTGGCGCGGTATCGTTGCTTCTCCGCCTCGAACTGCACGGGGTGGATGTCGGGGATCGCTGGCAGAAGCTTGCCCCGTATTTGGCGACCCCGGATCAGCGCCACATCGAGCCCTTCATCGACCTTCACCTGGTGCTCGGCCTTGCTCGTGCAGGACACGCCGAGACGGAAGCGGTGCTCGCCGGCATCGCAGACCGTGCGGCGAGTGCGCATGATGCCACGCGCACCGCGTGGGCCGAAGTGGCCTTGCCGGTCGCACGCGCGCTTGTCGCCTTCGCCCGCGGCGATCATCAGGGCTGCGTGCGCGATCTTTCGCCCGTGCTACCGCGCCTGCACGAAATCGGCGGCAGCCACGCCCAGCGCGACCTCTTTGAGCAGATCCTGATCGCCTCTCTCTTGCGGGCGGGGCGGCTTGCACAGGCGCAGCGCATGCTTGCCCTTCGGCACGCGCTCAACCCGAGGGTGCCGATGACGCAACGCCTGCTGGCGCGCGTGCTCGCCGCTGCAGGCGTGCCGGAGGCCTGACGCTCAGAGCGGCGCGCAGGCCTGCTCGAGCCAGGCGCGATCGAGCCGATCGAGAATGGGGCCGATTTCGGTGGCGACGCGCGCGTGATAGGCATCGAGCCAGGATCGTTCCGCCGGCGTGAGCAAGTCGTTCGCGATCAGGCGGCGATCGAAGGGGGCGAGCGTGAGCGTCTCGAAGCCGAGGAAAGGTTTTGTCGCGCTCTCGGTCTGCTCCTCGCGCACCATCACCAGGTTCTCGAGCCTGATCCCCCAGCGGCCGGGCAGGTAGAAGCCCGGCTCGTCGGAGAGGATCATGCCGGGGGCGAGCGGAATGGGGCGGGCGGCACGCGACAGCCCCGTCGGGCCCTCGTGCACGCCGAGATACGACCCGACGCCGTGGCCCGTGCCGTGGTCGTAATCGAGCCCCGCCTCCCACAACGCGCGGCGGGCGAAGGCCTCGAGATGCGGCCCGGCGACACCTTTTGGCCAGCGCAATGTTGCGATCGCGATCAGGCCCTTCAGCACGCGCGTGTAACGGTCGCGCTGTTCGGCGATGTCCTCGCCCGGTTCGCCGATCAATACGGTGCGCGTCACATCCGTCGTGCCGTCGAGATACTGCCCACCGCTGTCGATCAGGTAGAGGTCGCCCCCGCTCAGCACCCTGTTGGTCGCCTCGGTCACCCGGTAATGGATGATGGCACCGTTCGGCCCGGCAGCGCTGATGGCAGGAAAACTCTCGCCACGAAAACGGTCGCCCTCGGCGCGGAACGCGAGCAAGCGGCTTGCTGCCTCGAGTTCACTCACCGGTTCGACAGGCGCCGTGCGGTCGAGCCAGGCGAGGAAGCGGATGAGGGCGACCGCGTCGCGGCGGTGTGCTGCGCGCGCGCCCGCCTGCTCCACGCTATTCTTGCATGCTTTGGCCAAAGCGACGGGGTCAGGTTCGGCGATGATGGTCGCCCCCGACTCCGCGAGGCGCTGCGCAACCCGCGCCGGCGTCGTGCGCGGGTCGACCAGCACCGTCGCCCGTTCGGAGCCGAGTCGCTCAAGCGCTGGCGGGAAGGCAGAGCGAGGTTCAACCACGACCTCGTTGCCGAGGTGGGCGCGCGCTGCGGGATCGATACGGGAAGGGTCGAGAAACAGGGTGGCGCGCCCGTTCGCCTGCAGGAGGGCGTAGGCCAGCGGCACTGGGGTAAACGGCACGTCATCGGCGCGGATGTTGAACAGCCAGGCAATGCTGTCCGGCGCGGTGAGCACGGCGGCCTGGGCCCCGGCTCTGGCAAGCACGGCGCCGATGCGGGCTCGCTTCGCCGCAGCCTCCTCGCCCGAGAACTGGGCGGGATGAGGCTTCACCGGAGAGGCAGGCGGAGGCGGGCGATCGGTCCACAGAGTGTCGATCGGATTCGGTTCGACCGCAACAAGCCGTCCCCCTGCTCGTTCGACCGCGCGGCGCAAGCGATCGACCGCCTCGCCCGAATGGAGCCACGGGTCGTAGCCGATAGCCTCGCCCGGGCGAACAGCGTCAGCGAGCCAGGCATCGGGCGGTTCGTCGATGAGGTGGCGAAGATCGAAGAGGCCGAGGTCGACCTCGGCGCGCGCCTGGGTCTGGTAGCGCCCATCGGTGAAGAAGGCGGCACGCTCGCGCAGCACGACAGCAAGGCCCGCCGAGCCCGTAAAACCCGTCAGCCAGCGTAGCCGCTCCGCACAGGGCGGGATGTATTCGCCGAGATGCTCGTCCGCGCGGGGGATGAGGAGGCCGTCAAGGCCCCGTTCGGCAAGAGCAGCGCGGAGGGCGGAAAGGCGATGTCTGTGCGTCAACTTTGTGACATGGCTCCCTGCTTAGGCATTCCAAAATCGCATGGCGGACCTGGAATGTTCTCGCATTTTCCACAGTCTGCAAAAGACTATTTTGCAGGTGCGAAGAGGTGGGCCGCAGCCCGCCGGCACGAGCCGGCGGCCGAGAGCGTCCCGCCCAACGAGCAAGGATGCTGAACGATGGATGCCCGCATGCCAAGGGAAGAGGTCGAGTTCTTCCCCACCCTCACGCCATCGCGCCGTGCGATGGATCTCGAGGAGATCAGGCTGGCCGCCATCCGCGCCCGCGACGAGGCGATCGGCCGCGCCATCGCCTCCGCCGCGCGCTGGCTGTGGAACGCGCTGCGCGGGGCGGTGACCTTCCTCGCCACCTACCCGCGCCGCCGCGCGCTCTACGAGCAGCTCAACGCGATGTCGGACCGCGAGCTGCGCGACATCGGGCTGACCCGCGGCGACTTGGCGCGGGTGTTCGACCCCGATTTCGCCACGCCGCAGCCCGCTGCCGCCCCTGAAGAGCCCATCAACACGCCGCAACCGGCGAACAGCAACGTCGCGGCTGCGCGCGCGGCCTGACGGGGCGGCCTTCTCCAACAGACTCGCGCAGGGCGGCGTCGACATCGGCGCCGCCCTCAGCGTTTGATCAGCACCAGCGTCGTCCAGGTCTCGACCTCGTACCGCCGCAGCAGCGCGAACCCGTGCCGTCGATGCGCGGTGAGAACCATCGGCGCCTGGGCGGGATGGAACCCCGAAAGGATGAGCCGCCCGCCGCGGGCAAGGCGGCGCGAGGCCTCGCGTGCCATGGCGCAGAGTGGGCGGGCGAAGATATTGGCCAAAGCCAAGGCATAAGGTGCGCGGCGGCGGATCGCCGGCGCCCGCCAACCGTCGCCGCGCACGACGCGCACGAAGCGGGCAAGCCCATTCGCCTTCGCGTTCTGCGCTGCGGTGTGCGCCGCCAGGGGATCGCAGTCGACGCCAACCACCTGCACATACCAGAGTTTGGCGGCCGCCAGCGCGAGCACGCCCGACCCCGTGCCGATGTCGGCGACGGGCCCGGCAGGACGCCGAAGCCGTTCAAGCGCGATCAGACACCCGCGCGTCGTTGCATGCTCGCCCGAACCGAAGGCCAGGCCGGCGTCGATGGTGAGCGCAAGCCGGCCGGGGCTTGCCGCGTGCGCCGCGTGCGTGCCGCGGATGAGGAACCGCCGCCCAATCGGCAGAGGGGGAAAGGAAGCGAGGCTGCGCGCGAGCCAGCCTTCCCCCTCCACCTCGCCCTCGGCGACATCGGGCGGCGCGACACCAGCTGCGGCCGCGGCGAGGGCAAGTGCCGCGTCAAGGTCGACACGTCGCGTCGGGTCGCACAACAGCCCAGACACCGTCCAGGTCGCGCAGCTCTCATCCTCGCGCACGAACGCGACACTGTCGCACACACTCTCAAAGGCAGCGACGAAGACGGGCACCGCCGCCTCCGGCACGCGCACGGAGAACAGGGCGAGGAATTTCATGCGCGGCGAACGAAGCGATCGAGCACGCGCTTCACCCCGGTGCCGAAGGCGATGTCGAGACGATCCTCCTCCACCGCCCGAACCGTTCCGTAGCCGAATTTCTCATGGAAGACGCGGTCCCCGGGCGCATAGCGCTCCGCGGTCGGCGGCCGTTCCGCTACCTCCCACGCACCTACCTCGACCACGCGCCCGCGCCCTGCCCCGCCGAAGGCAACCGCCGGAAAGACGGATGACGCCGAATCAAATCTCCGCTGCGCGACAAGCGGCGTCGTCACCCGGCGCAGCTGCGCTTCCGGCAGTTCGTCGAGGAAACGCGACGGGATGGCGGACTGCCAGGCGTTGTACACTCGTCTGTTCGCCACCCAGGAGATGATGGCGCGACGGCGCGCGCGCGTAAGCCCCACATACGCAAGGCGCCGTTCCTCCTCCAGCGCCTTCGCCCCACCATCGTCGAGCGCGCGCTGGTTCGGGAACAGCCCTTCCTCCCAACCGGGCAGGAACACGGTGTCGAACTCAAGCCCCTTTGCCGCATGCAGGGTCATCAAGTTCACCCGATCGCCCTCTGCCGCCTCGTCGTTCTCGGTGACAAGCGCGACATGTTCGAGGAACCCTGGCAGCGTTTCGAACTCAGAAAGCGCGCGAACGAGCTCACGCAGGTTTTCGAGACGGCCGGGCGAATCGGGCGAAGCGTCCTTGCGCCACATCTCGGTGTAGCCGGATTCGTCGAGCATGGCGGCAACCGTTGCGGCATGCCCTTCGCGTGAGAGCATGGCCCGCCAGCGATCGAGATCGTTCAGAAACTGCGCGAGCGCAGCGCGGGGTTTGCCCTTCAGGGCATCGGAACGGACAAGATCGGCAGCAGCGCGCGCAAGCGGAACGCGATCAGCGCGCGCCCGTTCATGCATCGCTCTGAGCGCTGCCTCGCCCAAGCCCCGTTTCGGCACGTTGACGACGCGCTCGAAAGCGAGATCGTCTGCCGGCTGGACGAGAAGCCGCATGTAGGCGAGCGCATCGCGGATCTCCTGCCGTTCGTAGAAGCGAAGCCCACCGACGATCCGGTAGGGCAAGCCGAGCACGATCAGGCGCTCCTCGAAGGCCCGGGTCTGGAAACCGGCGCGCACCAGGATGGCGATCTCGGCGAGAGCGTGGCCCTCGGCGCGGAGTGCCTCGATGCGTGCGCCGACCATGCGCGCCTCCTCCTCCGAATCCCACAGCGCGTGCACCTCCACGGGCTCTCCCGCCTCGGCACCCTTGCCAGCGGCGCGCAGAGTCTTGCCGAGCCGGCCTTCGTTGTGGGCGATAAGGGAGGAGGCAGCGGCGAGGATGGGTTCCGTCGAACGGTAGTTGCGCTCGAGCCGCACCACCTTGGCACCGGGAAAGTCGCGCTCAAAACGGAGGATGTTCTCGATCTCCGCCCCGCGCCAGGAATAGATCGACTGATCGTCGTCGCCGACACAGCAGATGTTGCGATGGGCTTGCGCGAGCAGCCTGAGCCAGAGGTACTGCACCAGGTTCGTGTCCTGATACTCGTCGACCATGATCCAGCGGAAGCGCCGATGCGCCTCGGCAAGCACCTCGGGGTCGCGACGCATCAGTTCGACCACGTGCAGCATCAGGTCGCCGAAATCGACCGCGTTCAAGGCCTTCAGCCGTGCCTGCCAGGCGGCGTAGAGGGCGCGCGCCCGCCCATCGGCCAGGCCGCGATCGTCTTCGGCCGAGACGGCGTCGGGCACGAGGCCGCGATCCTTCCAGCGCTGGATTTCCGCCAACAGCTGTGCAGGCGGGCATCGTTTCGTGTCGACGCGCTCGGCCTCCATCACCTGCTTGAGCAGCCGGAGCTGGTCGTCGGTGTCGAGGATGGTGAAGGATGGGGTGAGGCCGACGCGCTCGGCATAGCGTCGCAGGAGGCGGGCGCAGAGGGTATGGAAGGTGCCGAGCCAGAGCCCCTCCACGGGGCGGCCGATCAGCGCGGCGATTCGCTCGCGCATCTCGCGCGCCGCCTTGTTGGTGAAGGTGACGGCAAGCACCTGGCCCGGCGCGGCACGGCCGGTGAGCAGCAGGTGGGCGAAGCGCGTGGTGAGCACGCGCGTCTTGCCCGTGCCCGCCCCTGCCAGCACGAGCAGGGGGCCGTCGAGCGTTTCCACTGCCTCGCGCTGTTCCGGGTTTAGCCGCGCGAGGTAGTCGTAGGGCTCAGGGGTCGCCGCTCGAGCCGTCATGTCTGCACTCTGCCGCGACGGCGCCTCGCGCGACAGATACGGACGCGTTACTGACAGACCCCGACCGAACCTTCGGCGCAGGTGCGTTCGCCGTCGATCCAGCGTGCGCCGCCGAGTTCCGCCCCGTTCAGATCGACCCCAGCGAGGTTGGCCCCGGTCAGGTCCGCTCCGCGCAGATCGGCGCGGAAGAAGCGTGCCCGCCTGAGGTCGGCCTCGCGCAGGATCGCGCCGCGCAGGTCGGCGCGGGTGAAATCGGCGCTGCGGAGCGTCGCGCGAGAGAGATCGGCCTCGCGCAGGTTGGCGGAGACGAAGCGTGCATCTGCCCCATCGACCTCGACAAGCTTGGCGCGCGCAAGTTCGGCCCGTTGCAGCGAGGCGTCGCGCAGAACGGCGCCCGTGAGGTCAGCGCCGCTGAAGTCGCGCCGATCGAGAAGGCAGCGTCGCCAGTCCACACCGGGTGCGGCGGGATCCGAACAGGACGCGAAGGCTGGCGCGGCGCCGGCGACGAGCAGCGCCGCGACGAGGGCGGGTAGCGCGGGCATGGGCGGGCATATAGAACAGGGGCTTGGTTCCGCAAAGGCCCGAACGCCTTGCTTCTCCGCCGAATCCTTGAGGCCTGCGCCTGGCACGGCTCTGCGCTGCTCGGGGCTTCGATCTTCCTCGGCCTATTCGCCCCGCCGCTCGCGCGCGCAATGCGGTTCGTCATCACGCCGACGGTGGTGGGGCTGATGACTCTGGTGCTGCTGCGCGTCGACTTCGCCGCCGTGTTCGGCTACTTGCGCCGGCCTGCGCTCGTGTTGTGGCTCGTGTTGTGGCTGATGGTGGGCGCTCCCCTGCTCACCTGGGCCATGGTTCGGCAAGCTCGCTTCGACGGCGCGCTTGCCGAGGCGGTGGTGATCATGGCGACGGGGTGTGCCGCAACCTCTGCCCCCGCCTTCGCCCGGCTGGTTGGGCTCGATCCGCAGCTCTCCCTGGTCGCCTCTGTCCTGTCCACCCTCATGGTGCCGTTTACCGCGCCACCGCTTGCCTTGGGCCTGGTCGGCGTCGCCCTGCCGCTGACCATCGGCGGCTTGTCGGCACGGCTTGTCCTGGTCGTCGGCCTGCCGCTGCTGCTCAGCCTCGCCATTCGCCGTTTCGCCGGTGAGCAGCGGCTCAGACCGTGGGGACGGGCGATCGACGGCGCCGCGGTTCTGCTGGTCGCGCTCTACGGGGTTGGGGTGATGGACGGGATTCTCGCCGGCTTTCTCGAACGTCCGCGGTTTATGGCTCTGGCGCTGGCTTTGGCCTTCCTCGCCAACTACGGGCTGAACGCGGCGACCGCCCTCGCCTTCCTCCCCTTCGGACGCAGGATCGCGCTGGCGACCGGGCTTTTGTCCGGCAATCGCAACATGGCGCTGTATCTTGCTGTGCTGCCGCCCGAGACCGGGTTCGACATCCTTGCCTTCTTCGCGCTGTGCCAGTTTCCCTTGTTTCTCAGCCCCTTCCTGCTCAAGCCCCTCTACCGCCGGCTGGTTTGACCCGGAGAGTGGGAGAGGTGCCTTTGCTGCACCGCGGCAGATTGCCGAGGCGACGAGACCGACCTAATCTGACAGGGCCGTGAACGAGAGGGGAGGGGCGGGACGCGCCCTGAGGCCCGGGGAGAGCCGCCATGAACGAGATGTCGAATCCCGCCGCACAGACGGTGACCATCACGGTCGATGGAACCAACCGCTCGGCCATCCTGCCGGTGATTTCGGGCACGCTTGGCCCCTCGGTGATCGACATTCGGCGTCTCTACCAAGAGCTCGGCATGTTCACCTACGACCCCGGGTATGGCGCGACGGCAGCGTGCGAGAGCACCATTACCTACATCGACGGGGAACAAGGGATTCTCCTGCACCGCGGCTATCCGATCGAGCAGCTTGCCGAACAGTGCACCTTTCTTGAGGTTGCGCACCTCCTCCTGTACGGCGAACTGCCGTCCAAGGCACAATATGACGCGTTTTCGCGCACGATCACGCGCCATACGATGATCCATGAGCAGCTGCGGCGGTTCTTCGACGGGTTCCGCCGCGACGCCCACCCGATGGCGGTGCTGACCGCGGTGGTGGGCGCGATGAGCGCGTTCTATCCGGACTCGAGCGACGTCAACGATCCGCGTCAGCGCGAAATCGCCGCACATCGGTTGATCGCGAAGGTGCCGACCATCGCTGCCTGGGCGTACAAATACTCCATCGGTCAGCCGTTTATGTATCCCCGCAACGATCTCAGCTACGCTGAAAACTTCCTCTACATGCTCAATGCGGTGCCGACCGAGCCCTATGTGATCAATCCTGTGCTTGCGCGGGCCATGGATCGCATCCTGATCCTGCATGCGGATCACGAGCAGAATGCCTCAACCTCGACCGTGCGGCTCGCGGGCTCCACCGGGGCGAACCCCTTCGCCTGCGTGGCTGCGGGCATTGCCACCCTCTGGGGGCCGGCCCATGGCGGAGCGAACGAGGCGGTGCTGAAGATGCTGGCCGAGATCGGCTCAGTCGACCGGATCCCGGAATTCATCGCCAAGGTGAAGGACAAAAATAGCAACGTCAGACTGATGGGCTTCGGGCATCGCGTATACAAGAATTACGATCCGCGCGCCAAGATCATGGCGAGAACCTGCCGCGAGGTCTTGGCCGAGCTTGGCATCGAACACGAGCCTTTGCTGGAAATCGCTATGGAGCTCGAACGGATTGCTCTCTCCGACGAGTACTTCATCAGCCGCAAGCTCTATCCGAATGTCGATTTCTATTCCGGAATCATCCTCAGGGCGATGGGCTTGCCGACCAGCATGTTCACCGCCCTGTTCGCAGTCGCACGCACGGTGGGTTGGATCAGCCAGTGGAAGGAAATGATTGGCGACCCATCGCAGCGGATCGGACGACCGCGCCAGGTTTACACGGGGGCGACACAACGGGACGTCATCCCACTCGCCGAACGCGGCTGAGAGGCGACACGCCTCCAGATCTCCGGTCGATCGTCGAAACCTACACCCTCAGTCAGGCTCGCCGCGAGGAGACCGTCCCACCGCGCGAGGCGGACTCAAGCGACGACGCATTGTCTGCCAAGACTTGACGGCGACTCACCAGCCGGGCAAAGGTTACGTTGCGAGATCGTGTTGTCCACACGATCCACAGGCGCGGCCTAGGGCCGATTTCCAAGCTTTGCCGCCGATTGCAGCGAAGCCTGACCGGTTTTCCAGGTTTCGACTCACAGGCTGACACATGCGCCACCCGCGGCGGCAGAGCGTGAATTTTCTATCTTAGGTTGATACCCCCCGCTTGCACTTTTCCGACGGTTGTATTCAGAATGCGTGCCGGAGGTATGGAATGCACCCTCCTGGAGGCAGCCCCATGGAACGGTACGCGAGCCTGGATGCTCTGGTCCGCCATCAGCTGCGGAAATGGCCCCAACATCCCCCCGGGCTCTGGACACGTCTCAACGGCACACCGCGGGTCCTGCGCGGCCGTCCGGCCGATGCCACGAACGCCGTTTCACCCTTTCTCAAGATTCCGGGCTCGGACCGCCTGAAGACCCTGCCGGATGGGATGTGGCTTCAGTTCGGCGGCACCCCCGCCGAGCCCTGGTGCGACGTGGTCGCGATCGAAGCCTGCTCCTCGTTCCAAAACCTGCTCGACAAGAGGGCCAGGTTCGCCCCGTCGACCCACTCCCTCCTCGTCGTCTGTCCACTGCCTTGGCTTCTTGCCTCCGCCAGCGGTGGAGACCCCACACCGCGCTGGCGTCTGACGGGGATTTTCGATACGGAACCGACCGGGCCACTGACCTTGCCGGTGCGCGATGTGCGCGTGCTCTACGGTCTGAAGGACAAGCACTTCCAGCCCTTCGTCCAGAGCCAGGTGCCGCACGCCCATGAGTTCTTCTGCCCGATGACGGCACTGACCGCCGAGAGGGGCTATGAGGCGCCGGCCATGCAGGCCCTGCTCAGCCGGCTTTCGACCACCGCCAACTTCTACGAACTGCCACCCGAACGTTCAGCCGGCTGAACCGATCGCCATCGGCAGCGCGATCCCATAGCGCGCGAGCACGGACCGGGCCCGATCCGGATAGTCAGTGATCAACCCGGCGACACCCCAATCGATCAGGCGCGCCATCTCGACTGGCCCGTTCACGGTCCACGGGATCACCGCGACCCCGAGGGCGCGCGCCTCTGCCACCATGGCAGCGGTAAGATCTCGATGGTCCGGCGACCACACGGTGCCGCCCGCTGCGCGCACAACCGCCGGAATGGAACCGCCGTGCGCCCGCGGATCGAAGCCGGCCAACCAGGGCGAGGGTGCCGATCCGCACGGGGCAAGCGTGCGCGCACTGGTCAGGTATGAGGTCTTGATCGCCGGTTGGTGGCATTGCACCCAGAGCAGACTGCGCCAGTCAAACGACTGCACCATGGCCCGCTCCGCCACCCCCTCCGCGACCAGTACGCAGACCAGTCGCTCCGCCATCTCTTCAGGAGAGACCGTAAGGTCGGGACGGTCGGGAAAGAGTTTGGTCTCAATATTGAACCGGACGTGATCAGCGCCGCATGCCTTGGCGAGCGCGATCACCTCAGAGAGCGAGGGGATGCGTTCGCCGTCGACGGGGCACTGGTCGGGAAACAGCACTGCGGTGCGGCTGCCAGGCTTGAGACGCCCGACATCGTAGCGGCGGAGCTCTTCAAAGGTGAGGCTGCGAATCGCAGGACCCGCTGTATCGAGCCAAGCCCCGTCTGGCCCCCGGGTGAGGTCCGGGTTCAACACCGGATCATGGCTGACGACGACCACACCATCGGCCGTCACCGCGATGTCCATTTCCAGCGTGCTGACGCCGATGGCGAGCGCCCGGGAGAAGCCCGCGAGGGTATTCTCGGGGGCAAGCCCGCGCGCCCCGCGGTGGCCTTGCAGGTCAAAGACGCGCATCTCACGCGCCGCTTGCGCGTCGCCGGCTGATTGCGCCTCTCAGCCTCTCAATCGCACGGACAGCCAGGAGTCGGGCCTGTGCTCTCGCGTACCACGTGATGGTCGATCCATTCGGCGACCAGCCTGCGCGCCTCGTTCACCGAAGCTTCGGGGTGATGGATCCGGTAGAGGATGGTGCAGGCGCGGAAGGCCTCGGGATCGCCCGTTCCGTGGGCGCGCAACTCGCGATAGGCCGAAACGACGGCCCGTTCGCAACGCCGCGCGATGTAGCTGAAATCTCGCCCCATCGACCCTCCGCCCTCACCACGTATCGGTCACTCTCTCCCGTCGCGGCCCAACTGAGAATGAATCGCAACGCAAGTGCGAGTGTAGGCCACGAAGAGAGGCGATTCAACCGTCGGCGCTCAGTGCGCTCAATCGGACAGACTGGCGGCGATCGCCTCCCCGACCTCCCGCGCGCCCGCCCCAACGCCGAGGTCGCGTGCGCAGCCCCGCGGCAAGCACCTGTTCGATCGCACGCAGGATCATGGCTGCCGCGCCGGTCTCGCCGAGATGGTCGAGCATCATCCCTCCGACCAGATCTGGGTGATCCGCACTTCCACCCGCCTGCCAGCAATGTCGGGAGCTGAACCGTGCACCGGTTCGAACAGCGAGGGAAAGCGCCGTTCGGGGTCGGTGTTCGCCGAAGGCGCCTCCCCGACCGAGCCTGCCAGCGCAGCACCAAGGTCGGACAGGATGTCGCCGAAGAGATTGGAGCCCACCACGACGTCGAACCAGTCCGGGTGCTGCACAAAGTGCGCACACAGGATGTCGATGTGGAACTGGTCCTGTCGCACGTCAGGACATGTCTGGCCGATTGCCGCGATGTGCTCGTCTCACCAGCGCATGGTGAGGGTGACGCCTTCGACTTGGTCGCGCCGGTGAGGTGCTTCTTCGGCCGAGAGCGCGCGAGTGTGATCGCGTTGCAGAGGATCCGATCGACGCCGAGGCGGGTGAACACGCTCTCCTGGACGACGAACTCCCGCTCCGTGCCAGCGAACATACGCTCGCCGACAGGCGAGGACTCGCCCTCCGTGTTTTCGCGAACGACGATGACATCGATGTCCTCGGGCCCGCGCCCAGCCAGGGGGCTGCGCATGCCTGGAAGCAAGCAAACGGGGCGGAGGTTCACGTACTGGTCGAAGCTGCGGCGGATCGGAATCAACAGACCCCAGAGCGAGACGTGGTCGGGCACCCCCGGCCAACCGACCGCGCCGAGAAAAATCCCATCCGCCTCGCGCAGGCGCTCGAGAGCATCCTCGGGGATCAGCGCACCGGTCGTCAGCGAGGGGCCGCAAGACCAGTCGTATTCGGTGCAGTCGAAGGAAAAGCCAAAGCGGCGCCCGGCAGCTTCCAGCACGCGCGCCCCTTCGGGCACAATCTCGCGCCCGATGCCGTCGCCCGGGATCACCGCGATGGCCTAGCGGCAGTCGCTGGCCATGAAACGCCCCCACAGTATGCGGCTGGGTGAACCAACCCTGGGCGGGAGGCGCGATCGCGTCAATCGGCCGCCGGCGTTACCCTGCCTCATCACCGCGGCACCACCATTCTTCTTCAGACGAAAAACGCCGCGGCTCATTGGCGCACGCGCGACCCTCGTCCCTCGAGGCTTCAGTGCAGGTGCGGCGCCGCGCCCGCATGACCAGCAACAAGGCCGCACACCTTCTCCAGGTACCGCCTGACCTACCCGGGCTTGCTCTGTGCGCACAATGCGAGCGGGATCTTGCGGTGGAAATCGTCGGAGTCGTCGAGACGCTGGCGAACGATCTCCTCCAAGCATCGCATCGCGCAGAAGGACACGGGCCGGATCGGCCTCTTGCATTTCGACCCAAATCACCTCGTTGCAGAAGCGGCGCAGAACCGCGTCAAGCGGAAGCGTAACGTCTTGCTTAGACATGGCCATCGCAGCGGCGCGCCAAGGCCCCATCGCTTCACCATGCCGGAGGGCTATACCCGCGCAGGGTCGAGCCTTGTCTGCCGGCCAGGTGAAGGGGCAGGGGCCGGCGCACGGGTGGTCGCGGTGCCGTTCGGCTGCACTGGCAACCGACGGTCCCCGCGAGCGGCCTCGATTTCGCGCATGATCGTGGCGACGAGTGCATCCGCCGCGCCGTCGGGGTTGCTGAACCAGTCGGTGGACCATACGCGCACGATGCGCCAGCCAAGCCGCTTCAGGTTTTCCTCGCGTAGCCGATCGCGGTCTCGCACGCAGCGCGCGCGGTGGTAGGTGGCGCCGTCGCACTCAATCCCGACCACGTACCGCGTCGGGTCGTCCGGGTCGCGCACGGCGAGGTCGATGCGATAGCCTTGCACGCCAAGCTGAGGGACGACGTCGAAGCCGCGCGCGATCAGAGTGCGCCTCACCGCCTCCTCGAACGGGCTCTCTGGGCTGCCTGTCGTGCCGTCCGTCCTTGCTGGCAATACACCACCCTCGCGCGCATAGGCGAGATAGTCGCGCAGAATGCGTACGCCGCGCGCCTTGCCGTCGGCCAAGATCTCTTCCGGCTCCAGCGAGGCAAACAGGACGATTTTCGCGCGGGCACGAGTGAAGAGCACGTTGAGACGACGATCCCCATCGGCGTTGCGCTGGATCGGCGCGAATCGTTGATGCAGCACACCTTCTTCGGTCCTGCCGTAGCCGAGCGAGATCAGCACCACGTCGCGTTCGTCACCCTGTACGTTCTCGAGGTTCTTGACGAAGAATGGCTCGCGCGGGCTCGCACGCTCCTCCCAGGCATCGAGGTAGCAGCGCAGAGCGTCATTTCGCGTCGCCTGCACATCGATCTCGCGTCGGATCAGGTCCGCTTGCGCCACGTTCATGGCCACCACACCCATGCTCAAATCCGGGCGCCTGGCCGCCCGCGCCACCACCTCGGCGACGATGGCCCGGGCCTCCTCGATGTTTACTCTCCGGCCCTCGCCGCCCCGCCAGAGGCCGCCCACCTGCCGAAGCTCGACACCCAAATCCTCGCCCGGCTCCGCAGCAGCGGGAAAGACAACGAGCTCGTCGTCGTAGAAGTGCCGGTTGGAGAAGGCGATCAGCGACTGGTGGCGGGAACGGTAGTGCCACAGCAGGCGCCGCTTCGGGGCAAAGGCACGCGCGGCTAGGTCGAGAACGGACTTCGCGCCTTCCGGCGCATCCTCTTCGTCATCCTCCTCGCCGTCAAACAGTCGCTCGAAGAAGTCGGTTGGCGGCAGCTGCTTCGGATCACCCACAATCACCGTCTGACGACCGCGGAGCAGCGACCCGAAAGCGTCTTCGGGCCTGATCTGCGAGGCCTCGTCCATCACGATGAGATCGAACGCATCAGATCGCGCCGGCAACAGCTCGGCGACGGAGAGGGGCGACATCATCACGCACGGGAAAAGAGTCGTGACTGCATTGAAGGCCCGATCCATCAGCCTCCGCAGCGGAATGAAACGTTTCCTTTTGGTCAATTCATGGTTGATCAATGCCATCTCGGTCCAGTCCGCGCGCGGGCCGCTCGCCGACCCGGACGGCGGGGTGCGCGCGAGCAGTGCCTCACGCAGCCGCGCGGCGTTCGCATCAAGCAACGCAGCATCGGCGCGGCGGAAACGCTCGCGCATCTGCTCGAGATCGTCGCCGCCAAGGCAAAGGATTTTCCCCGCCTTTGCCCCGTGCAGCGAGGCTGCACGATGCGCCACGCACCAGGCAAGCGCCGTGGTCAAACGATCGGGCGCGATCCACCCCGCCTCGGCCGCTGCGGCAAGGGGCCCGGCCAAGGGGTGTTCGCGTGCGGCCTCAAGACGCTTGCGCCAATGCACAGTCGGCAGGATCAGGGCGCGCTGCGCAATCAGCTGTTCCATCCGCCGCAGCACATCCTGAAACGACTCCGACGGTTGCGGACCCAGCGCTACAGCGCCGATCTCGCGCAGTGCCTCTTCCGCTCCGCTTAGCCTGTTGAGCGCCACCTGAAGGCTGCGCGTCGCCGAGGCGATTTCGGCCCTTTGTGCCGCATCCCCTGCGAGCAGGGCGGCAGCCCCCTCGGGGATCACGTCGTGGACCTCGCGGGCGCGGGCGATCGCCTGCTCCGCCGCAACCAAGGCCTGCTCGTCCGCCAGCGCCTCCGATCCGAACAGTACGGGCCAGAGCGGATCTGTGCGCGCATGGTCTTCTGCATCGAGCTGCCGCAACGCCTCCGCCACGCGGCTTGCCTCACCGATCGCCAAACTGAGCGGTAGGCCGAGCGCACGCGCCAATTGACGCATTTTTTCGATGCGTTCGAGCCGCCCTGCCGCGCTCTCGATCACCGCATCGACTCCGCCCGTGCCGTCTGATCGAGCAAGCGCCTCGCGCAGGGGGGCAAGAGCTGGCGCCGCTGCGGCGAGGCCTCGGAAATCCTGCTCCGGCAGCGCGATGAGTTGGCGAAGAAGCGATCGCGGCACGCCCGCACGCTCACTCTCGGCCAATGTCGCCTGCCACTGAGCGGCCTCGGCGAGAGCGGCGATGGGAAGCCGACGCGGATCCCTTACGTTCTCGCAATGACGGCGGATGACGTCCCGTGCCGCGAGCTCGGCGCCCTTCTCGATCGCAGCCAGGGCGTCGTGCAACAGCTCCGCCGCGCGGCGCGGCTTTGGCAAATCAGTTGCGCCGGCCCATAGCTGGCGCAACACCCGACGCGCCTCGCGCCCGCGCGATGTCCAGCCGGTCATCAGCCGCCAGGAGGTGAAAACACGGCACGCCGTCACGAGTTGCGCACGATCGAGGACCAACAGACGATCCACGTCCAACTCCAACGCGAGCTTTCTGAACCGATCGATCAGTTCGTCGTGCGCCGCGAGCGTCTCGCGTAGAGCTCCAGCATCGCGTTCAAGTCCTTGGCGTCGCAAGCCGATGGCGGCTTCCGGCAACTGGGAAGCGAGCTGCGCTAGGTGAATCAGGAGCGCTGCGTCGCGCTGCGAGAGGCTGCGATGGTCAACACCGAGAGGCTCGGCGACCTCGGTGCGCAGGTGGTCGACCGCATTGCGCAGAGCCTGATCGTCGTCGCGCGCAGCCTCTGCGATGGTCTCCAGATCACCGACTTTGGTCTCTGCTGGCAGCTCCACCTCGCGCACGAGTTGGGCAAAGTCGGAGAAGGCTGCACGATCAATGTTTTCCGGAATGCCGCACTCGTGAAGCAGAGCGCGTGCTGCGCGTCCGGCACGTGCATGCCTGATCAGCGCGTCTGCCTGTCGCACGCGAGCGGGGTCAACGAACAAATCTGTCGCGAGAGAGGGCGGCTCATTCAGCTTGTCGACGACCGTATCGAGCCGGCAACAGAGGTCGCGTGCCGCGGCCACGGTCGCCTTCGGCGCGCAGCCCAAAGCCCTGGCGAGGCAAAGGATCGCGTTCTCAGCTGCCTCGACTGCTTGACGCAACTCCTCGAGCCGACCGACCAGAGCCTCGGCCGCGTCCGCGTTCGGCTCGGCAAGGCGAACGGCCCGGAATGGGCTTTCGTGCGCCGCCACGCCGAGTTCGACGAGGGAGAGGGCGGCTCTCGCCATTCCGTCGACGAGCCGTTCCGCTTCAGCGACGGCGGGACCATCAATCTCGGCCGGGAAACGACGGAGAACCTCTCTGAAGCTCGCTCGTTCCGCGGCATTTGGCCGATGCAGGAGGCTCTGCCCGACGAGATCGACGAAACACTCGCCCCGCGGTCCGACAGGCCTGCTGGTGGCCGCTACGTACTCGCGCAACACGGCGGCTGCCTCGGTCACATCGTTGCGGTCTGCCGATGCCTTGTGGGGAGCAGCACTTTGGGCAAGTCGCCGTTCGATCCGCTCGATCACTGACTTCGGCTGTGCTTCAGGCCCATGCAGGGGCAGCGCGAAGGCGTCGAGCCCCCGTTCGGCAAGCCGATTCAACACCACCTCCAGGGCAGCGCGCTTCTCGGAGACGAACAGCACCCGTTTCCCGGCGCCGATTGCGTTTGCGATCAGGTTGACGATGGTCTGCGATTTGCCAGTGCCGGGCGGCCCCTCGAGCACGAAGCTCCGCCCCTCCATCGCGTCGATGATCGCCGCGTGCTGGCTGGAGTCGGCATCGGTGATCAGGTAGGGCGTGAGCGCGGCCTTCGCTGCGTCCTCGACGTCGATCTCTGTCGCCCGCGCATCAATGCTCGCTGTTCCGACGCCGCGCAGCAGGGCAAAAACGAGCGGATGCGCCGCGGGCTCACCACTCCGCCACTGGGCCGCATCGAGATCGCGCCAGATCGCGAAGCGCGCGAAGGAGAGCGGAGCGAGCGTCAGAGAAGGCTCGACGGACCATCCCTTGCGCGTGGAGGCAAGCTCTTTCGTATCCAAAAGGAACTTCCTCGTCGCCGCCCAAACATCGCCCTCCTCGGAGAGGAGCGGCGGCAAGGCAAGGGCGAAATCCTTGCGCAGTCGCTCCGCCAGCGTTTCGTTGCGTTCAACCTGTTCACCCTCCGCCCGCAGGAGAAAAAGCGGGCCGCGGGAGCGTGGATCCGTTTTGCGCTCCAGCGCGACGGGTAGAAGGAGAAGCGGCGAGACGTTGCGCGCCGTGCCCCCCTCCGACTCGGGCCAGTGCAGAAGACCGATGACGAGCTTCAGGATCTCGATGCCGCGCTCCTCCCGGGCCGAGCGGGCTTTTCGCAGCAGGGCCTCAGCGCGCCCCTGCAGGTCTTTGCCGAACAAGAGAGTTTGCAGGGCCAGCGGTGTTGCCCGCCCCGGACCGTTTTCCGGCCGGCTCCCTGTCGGCTGCGGCGGTTCAAGCGGGAGCGTGTACGATGTCGGCAAACCATGTTGCCTGGCGACGACAAGAGGGTCGGCACGTCGTGCGACGACACGCTGCGGCAGCCCAAGGTCGCGACGCACGGCGGCACGCAACTCGCCTTCGATCCGATCCAAATCCGCTTCAGCGGTGGCGTCATCTTCGCCGCGCGCGAGTGCGCTCTGCCAGTCTGCGGAGAGAGCTTTCCGCTCCTCGAGCCTGCTTAGGAACTCCGGTGTCTGCTCTTCGGGCGGAACCGTCTCCTCTGGCGGGTCTGGAACCTCCGCAAGCGGGATGGCCCGTCCCGCCAACAATTCCTGCAGGGCCTCGCGCAGGGATGGAGCGGTGAAGCGAAGAACGCTGCTGCGGGAACTGAGGCGCAGGTGAATGAGGCCATTGCGCCGCCCGAGATCGAGCACCCGTGTGCGCCACCACTCAAGATCCTTCGCTGCAAGGGCGATGTCGGTCTGGGATGGGCGGAATGACATCTGCAGACTGCGCCGGTCGCGGGTACAACCCTGGATTATGTTCTTCCGCCCTTTTTCTCGCACGCGCGAAGCGCTCCCCACAATACGTCGGTTTCGGACGAGTCTCCTATCGCTCCTGCCCTGTTACCGTGCAGGACGACGGTTCAGCGCACGCGCTGCTGTACGCTTGACCGCGCCCGGGCGGCGGCTGAGAAACGCGGTGCTTGGGAGGAAAAAGCCGATGACACGACGCCGCACCCTGCTTGCCGCCGCAGCCCTTGCCCCCTTCGCGTCGCGCGCCCAGGCCCAGGCCTATCCCTCGCGCCCGATCCGCCTCATCGTCGCCTACCCGCCAGGCGGGTCGACCGACCTCCTCGCGCGCGCCTTCGCCGAACGCCTCTCCGCGCGCTTCAACGGTGCGGCGGTGGTGGTGGAGAACCGCGCTGGAGGCGGCGGCATCGTCGGCACCGTGGCCGCAGCGCAAGCGCCGGCAGACGGCTACACGCTGACCCTCGGCAACAACCAGACCCACGCCTCGAATCAGGCGATGATGCGCGTGTTGCCTTACCACGTGCTCGACAGTTTCGCCCCCATCGCGCGGCTCGCCTCGGTGCCGCATGCGATCATCGTTCCTGCGTCCGGCGCGCGAACGATCGCGGAACTGAAGGCGAAGGGGCGAGTGACATACGCCTCCTCCTCCGTGGGCAGCGCAAGCCACGTCATCGGCGAAGGGATCGCGCGCCGTTTCGGTATCGAAGCAACCCACGTGCCCTATCGCGGCGCCGCCCCCGCCACCCAGGACACGGTCAGCGGTGTGGTCGACTACTACGTCTCCACCCTGCCGACCATGATGCCGCTGTTGCGCGAAGGCCGCGTGCGCGCGCTCGCCATCGGCTCTGCCGCGCGGCACCCAGACCTGCCCAACGTGCCCACCTTCGAGGAGATCGGAGCGCAAGGGCTTGCGGTAGATGCCTGGTTTGGGCTGTGGGCGCCTGCCGGTACGCCGGAACCGATCATCACCAAACTCGGCGAGGCGGCGGTGGCGATCGTCAGCGAAACCGGGATGAGGGAGCGGCTTGCTGCGATGGGCTTCGTCTCTGCCCCCCTCGGCCCGGCCGAGTTCGCCCGCTTCCAACGCGAGGAAGTTGCGCGCTGGGCCGCACTCGCCGAACTTACTGGCATTCGCATGGAATAAGGCTGTGATCCTTAACCCGACCGACGACGGCGGCGGCATCGCTATCCCCCAGCCCGCCCATGCCTGGATCTCCGCCCAGTTCGCGCACGCCTGGGGAGGGACAGTGGCGGGGGTCGAGCGTCTCGACGAGACGTTGATCCTCGCCGTCGAGCAGCACGATATCGGCTGGCATGCGCTCGAGCGGGCGCCCTTGCGCGACCCCGCCACTGGCAGGCCGTACGACTTCATCACCCTGCCGCGGCCTGTGCACACAGCGCTCTGGTCGGACGGCGTGGCGACGGCGGAGGCCTGCTACGGAGCAGAGGTGGCGCTGCTGATTTCGCGGCACGGCCGTGCGGTCTATGCGCTGACGCCGGACGAGGCGAGGAGTGCTGAAGACCGGGCCGCGATTGCGCGCTTTCGTGCCGAACAGGATGCCGTCGAGGCGCGGCTGCGGCCGAGAGTCCCGCACGATGATGCAACCCTGGCCGAACGCGCGCGGCTTCTCTTCCTGTTCGATCTGCTCGCCCTCGTCGCCTGCGGCGCCTTCGGCGAAGGCGAGAAGCGCGCGCCGCCCGTCCGCCTGCACAATGCCGATGCACGCCTTGCACTCCGTTTTCAGACCGATCCGAACCGGCTTGAGATCGCGCCGTGGCCGTTCCGCGAGCGGCGCTTCGAGGTCGCCTGCCGAGCCCGCCGCCTCCCCGCCATCACCTTCGCCGACGAGGCGGCGATGCGCGAGACTTTGCGCGACGCGGACGAGTTCGAACACCGCGTCGCCGTCACGCCGTGCTAGCCCACCTTCTCCCACCCCGTCTTTGTCTGCCGCCAGTAGGTCAGCGCGTGGCCCGCCGCCTTGGCACGACGCCAACGCTGGCGCGCCGCGGCCACCGCCGACTCGTCGTTGCCGTCGAACAGGTCGAACACGCGATCGAACCGATCGAGTATCGCGCTCTCCGCGCCTTCGACGAGGAACAGGTGGCGCGCGCCGTTCGGTGCCTCATCTGCCGTGGTGAGCCAAATCGGCTGCAGATCGGCCTCTCCCGTCGCGGCGGAGCCGTGCGGCAGCCAGTCCGGGTCAGGAGACAGCCACAGCGCGGTGTCGATGGCCGCGATCCGCTCCGTTGTCACGGCCTTCACCACCGCCCGCTCGCCGGATGCGAGCACGCGGCCGAGCAGTTTCGGCAACGCAACTTCGAGCGCGGTGCGGGTGAGGTGATAAAAGCCGATCTCGGCCATCGTTCGGCCCTTACGCGTCGGCGTCCTCGAAGCGGAGCGTGACCAGCCGATCGAGCAGCCGCGCACCGAACCCAGACGCACCGCGAGAGCCAAGATCGCCATCCTCGGCGCGGAGATCCACTCCGGCGATGTCGAGATGCACCCAGGGCGTATCGGCGACGAAGCGCTTGAGGAAGATTGCGGCATGGCAAGCATCCGGCTGCAACCGCTCGGCCACGCAATTCTTCACCTCCGCGATGTCGCTTTTCAAAGCCTCAGCATACGCCTCATTGAGCGGCATCGGCCAGACGGGTTCATCGACCTCCTCTCCCGCTGCCGCGAGATGGGTGGCCAGAGCGGCATCGGAGGCGAACATGCCGGCGCGATGGTTGCCGAGCGCCACCACGATCGCGCCCGTGAGCGTGGCGAGATCGATCATCGCCGCCGGCGCGTAGGCGATGCGCGTCCAGGCGAGGCAGTCGGCAAGCACCAGCCGCCCTTCCGCATCCGTATCGATCACCTCAATCGTGGTGCCGTCCACCGCACGCACCACATCCGATGGTCGTTGCGATTCCGCTCCAATCATGTTCTCAACGAGACCGAGCACGGCGATGGCGGGGCAAGGCGACCGACGCCGCGCGAGCGCCAGGATCGCGCCTGCACAAGCCGCCGCACCCGCCATATCGGCGCGCATCTCCCACATCCTGTCGGCCGGTTTGAGGTCCACGCCCCCGGTATCGAACGTCACCCCCTTGCCGACGAAGGCGATCGGCGCGCGATCGAGCCCGCCCTTCCAGCGCAGCACGGCGAGGCAGGGCCGGTTGGCGGAACCCCGCGCGACGCCAAGCAGCGCCCCAAACCCGCGGCGGGCGAGCCAGTCGCGGTCGTGGATCTCGACCTCGACCCCCTCCTCGGCGAGGCCGCGCAAGCGCGCAGCGAACGCTGTCGGTGTCAGCCGGTTTGCGGGCTCGGAGACGAGATCGCGGGCAAACAAGGTTCCCGCCACGCCGGCCGAAAGCGTTTCCCACACCGCACCGGCATCGCGCTTGGCCTCAGTCAGCACCTCGAGGTGCTTAAGCCGCGGCAGCGGTTCGGCTGCATCGGTGCGGGTCTTCAGCCGGTCGAACCGCCAGGCGCGCAGGTTGGCGCCGACTGCCGCTTCCGCCGCGAGTTCCGGCGCAAGCCCAAGAGCTTCGACGACAAGCCGTTTCTCGGTGATCGCCGCGCCGGCCGCCCGCCCCGCAGCAGCGCGCACAGAGAAGGCGTCCGCCCGCGCGCCGAGCCCCGCGAGCACGACCAGACGCCCGGTTGCGTCCCGCCCCACGGCCACTTCGTCCGCCCTGCCGGCGAAGCCGAGCGTGCGCGCCAGCGGATCGCCGGCTGCTTGGTCGATTGTAAGGAGCCGGGCGCGTGCGGCCTTTGGGTGCCGATCGCGCCTGCAGAAGCGGACCGAGAGCATCGGCCCTGCCGACCCCTCGCCCAATCCGCCGTCAGCTCTGCTCGAAGTACTCGGCAACGAACCGATCGAGCAGACGCACGCCGAAGGCGGTGGCCCCTTTCGGCACGCAGGGCTTGTCCTTCGTCGACCAGGCCGTGCCGGCGATGTCAAGATGTGCCCAGGCCTTGCCGTTGACGAAGCGCTGCAAGAACTGCGCTGCGGTTATTGCCCCACCCGGCCGGCCGCCGATATTCTTCATGTCGGCGATGTCGGACTTCAGCATCTTGTCATAGGCCTCGGCGAGCGGCATGCGCCAGAGAAGTTCTCCGGTCGCCTGGCCGGCCGCGATCAGTTTTTGCGCGAGTTCCTCGTCATTGGAAAAGAGACCGGCATGCTCGTGCCCGAGGCTGATCACGATCGCTCCCGTTAGTGTCGCGAGATCGATCATCACGCGCGGTTCGAAGCGGTCCTGGCAGTACCAGAGCACATCGGCCAGCACGAGCCTGCCCTCTGCTTCCGTATTGAGGACCTCGACGGTCTGGCCCGAGGCCGTGGTGACGACATCGCCTGGCCTCTGAGCGGTTCCCGAGGGCATGTTCTCGGCAAGCCCGAGCAAGCCCACCGCGTCCACCTTCGCCTTTCGCCCGGCCAGTGCAACCATCAGGCCGGCCACGGCGCCCGCTCCGGCCATGTCCCATTTCATCTCCTCCATACCCTGGGCCGGCTTGAGCGACACGCCGCCCGTATCGAAGGTGATGCCCTTGCCGATGAAGGCAAGCGGCTTGGTGGCCTCGCCTTTGCCCTTGCCCCGCACCTTCGCCGCCTTCGCCTCGGTGCCCGTCGCCCCGCGCCAGTGCAGCACGACGAGGCGCGGTTCGTTCGCACTGCCCTGGGCGACGCCGAGGAAGGCGCCGAAGCCGAGCTTCCGCATCTCCTTCGGCCCCAGAACCTCGACCTCGAGCCCGAGCGAGGCGAGACCCTGGCAGCGTTCAGCGAAGGCGGCCGGGGTGAGTACGTTTGGCGGCTCCGTCACCAGCTCACGGGTGAAGAACACCCCCTCGACGACCGCCTTCAGAGGGCCCCAGGCCGCGCGCGCCTTTGCCGGCTCGTCGTGCGCCACGGTAAGGCGCGCGAGTTTCGGCTTCTCCTCGGGCTTTTCCTTCGTGCGGTAGCGGTCGAAGCGCCAGGCGCGAAGCACCGCCCCCGTGGCCGCTTCGGCGGCCTGGGCCGGGGCGACGGGGCCCGGGTCGAGCACGGCGGATGGCTCCTGCGCCAAGGCTGCCGCCGCGGTGCCGGCCGCCTCCTCAGTGGCACGGCCTGCCGCCTCGGCCCGCTTGCCCACGCCCACCACCACCACCCGCGACAGACCGGCACCGGGGGCGAGGATGGTCACGGTCTCGTTCTTCTTCGCCTTGAAGTTGACGGCGGCGAGCGCCCGCCCGATCGCCCCGCCTGTGGCGTTGTCAACGGCAGCACGCAGCCCCGAAGGCGGCTCGTCCTCCCCCACCAACAGGGCGAGCGCCCCGGATTCGGGCAGGGCGGGCTTGGCAAAGCTAACCTCGAGCATGCGACTCCCCGTGCAACAACTGTGACACGACTGTAGCAACGGCCAGAGGCTTTGCCAGGGTCAGTTCCGGCACGCTACACGGCGCGCCCATGACCGATGACCAGAGACTGGCGCTTGCCATACGCCTGGCCCGCGAGGCGGCAGGAGTGATCCTTGCTGCACGCAAGGCGGGGGTGACGGTCGCGGCCAAGGGTGACCTGACCCCCGTTACCGAGGCCGATCACGCGGCGGAGCGGCTGATCGTCTGCGCCATTCGGGCCGAAGACCCGGGCGTGACGGTGATCGCCGAGGAGGAGGTGGCAGCGGGGCAGGTTGGACCGCTCGGCGATGCGTGGTGGTTGATCGATCCCCTGGATGGCACGCGCGGCTTCGTGGAAGGGCGTGACGAGTTCGCGGTCTGCCTCGGCTTCGTGCGCGCCGGACGGCCCGTGCTCGGGGCTATTGCTCTGCCCGCCTCGAACGAAGTGTTCTGGGGCATGGTCGGGCATGGCGCCTGGAAGGAGGATCCTAGGGGGCGGCGGCCGATTGCGGCGCGCGTGCCGCCGCCTGAGGGGCTCACCGTCTTCGCCTCGCGCCATCACGCGAACGACCCGCGGCTTGCGCGCTTCGTCGCGGGGCTGCCGGTGGCCCGCCTGGTGAACGCGGCGTCGGCTCTGAAGTTCTGCCGCGTGGCCGAAGGTGAGGCCGACCTCTACCCGCGCTTCGGCCGCACCATGGAGTGGGACACCGCCGGGGCGCAGGCGATCGTCGAGGCTGCCGGTGGCAGCGTGACCACCCTCGCTGGCGTGCCCCTCACCTACGGCAAGCGGGACTTCGTCAACCCTGATTTCGTCTGCCGCGGCCGTCCGTGACGCGCATTCTCGCCGCCGATGCTGCCGGAATCGCCGAGGCGGCCGCGCTGCTCAGCGCGGGCGGGCTGGTCGCCTTCCCGACCGAGACCGTCTACGGGCTCGGGGCGGATGCGACGGACGACCGCGCTGTCGCCCGGATCTTCGCGGCGAAGGAAAGACCACGCTTCAACCCTCTGATCGTGCATGTTTCCGATCAAGAAGCGGCCTTCCGCCTCGGGCGCAGCGACCACCGTGCGCGCGCCCTCGCCCTAGCCTTCTGGCCAGGGCCCCTCACCCTCGTGCTTCCCGCGATCGCGGACTGCCCGGTGTCTCTGCTCGCCCGCGCCGGGCTCGACACTGTCGCCGTCAGGGTACCAGCTCATCCCGTCGCCCAGGCCCTGCTCGCCGAGGCCGGGCTGCCAATCGCCGCCCCCTCGGCCAACCGCTCGGGCCATGTGAGCCCGACCACCGCCGCCCACGTGCTCGACGATCTCGCCGGCCGAATCGATGCGGTCTTGGACGGGGGTCCCTGCCCGGTCGGGGTCGAAAGCACGGTGCTCGACCTCAGTGACGAGGGCGCAACACTGCTCCGCCCGGGCGGCGTGACCGTGGAGGCGATCGAAGCAGTGATCGGGCCGATCGCCCCTCCCGGGCGCGGCAACGAGGCCGCGCCGAAAAGCCCCGGGCGCCTCACCAGCCACTATGCGCCGAGCCTTCCGCTTCGGCTCGATGCGCGGAGCATCGGCCCGGATGAGGCCCTGCTTGCCTTCGGCCCCTCCCCTCCGCCTGCGGCGTGCGCGATCAATCTCTCGCCCACGGGCGACCTCACAGAAGCGGCGGCGCAGCTCTATGCCGCGCTGCGCGCCCTCGATACTGAAGCTCGCCAGCGGGGGCTGACGCGGATCGCGGTGATGCCAATTCCCGCCCAAGGGCTTGGCCTTGCCATCGCCGACCGTCTTCGCCGGGCAGCCGGACCGCGCTGCCCGCCCGATGGCGACAGCGGTTGACCCGCCCACGCTTAGGGCGCAAGCCTCGCCCCATGCCTGATACCACCGCCCACGCCCCCTCGCTGCCGTGCGCCGTGCGCGACCGTCTCCTCGCCGTGCTCGGCCCGCGCGGGCTTGTCGTCGAGCCGGGCGAGGTCGCGCCCTACACCAGCGACTGGCGGGGCTTGTTCAGCGGCTCGGCGCTTGCCGTGCTGCGGCCGGCTTCGACCGCAGAGTGCGCCGCCGCCGTGCAGATCTGCGCAGCAGCTGGGCTGAAGATCGTGCCGCAGGCCGGCAATACCTCGCTCGTTGGCGGCTCGACCCCGCTCGGTCGCGGCGACGAGGTGATCCTGTCGGTGGCGCGGATGAACCGCATTCTTGCCATCGATCCGGTCGATCTGACCATGGAGGTCGAGGCAGGCGCGGTGCTCGCCGAGGTGCAGAAGGCGGCAGAGGGGGCGGGATGCCTGTTTCCGCTTTCCCTCTCTTCAGAAGGAACCGCGCAAGTCGGCGGCCTGATCAGCAGCAATGCAGGCGGGAACACGACGGTGCGCTACGGCAACATGCGCGACCAGGTGCTCGGGCTCGAGGTGGTGCTCGCCGATGGCAGCGTGCTCGACCTGATGCGACGGTTGCGCAAGGACAATCCGGGATACGCCCTCCGCCACCTCTTTATTGGCGCGGAAGGCACGCTCGGCATCATCACCCGCGCGGTGCTGCGGCTCCAGCCGGCGAACAGGGACACCGCCGTCGCGCTGGCCGCTGTCGCCTCGGTTGAGGCAGCGCTTGATCTCCTCGGTCGCGTGCGGAGGCATGCCGGGCCGTCACTGAACGCGTTCGAACTGATGGACCGTTTCGGCGTCGCGCTCGTGTTGAAGCACATTCCCGGCACGCAAGATCCGCTCGCCGAACCCCATCCTTACTACTGTCTGATCGAACTCTCCTCACCTGCTTCGGAGGCCGGACTGCGCGCGGGTCTGGAGTCGGTGCTGGCGGAGGCGATCGAGGATGGGCTTGTCCGCGATGCCACGCTGGCCGAAAGCGAAGCGCAGCGACGCGCGCTGTGGCGCCTGCGCGAGGAGCACGCCGAGGCGCAGAAGCGCGAGGGTGCCTCGGTGAAGAACGACGTTTCGGTTCCGATCTCACGCATCCCCGACCTGCTGCGCGAGGGCACGGCGGCCGTGCGCGCGATCATCCCCGATGTGCGTCCCTGCGCCTTCGGCCATCTCGGCGACGGCAACATCCATTTCAACTTCTCCCGCCCGGTCGAGATGACGAACGAGGACTTCCTCGCCCGCTGGGACGACATCGTCGCTGCGGTGAATGAGGTGGTGCGTCGCCTGGGCGGCAGCTTCGCCGCTGAGCACGGTATCGGCCGGCTGAAGACAGCCACCCTCGCAGCCTGGCGGGCGGAGCCGGAACTCGAGGTGATGCGCCGCCTGAAGCGCGCGCTCGATCCGACGGGCCTCTTCAACCCAGGCAAGCTCTTGCCCTGAGCGACAGAGCGACCGCGCGCCCATGTCCCGGCTGACCCGCTACATCCTGCACCAGCTCGCAGTGGGCCTTGTCGCCGTAACCCTCGGGCTCGCCCTGCTCGTGTGGCTGACACAGAGCCTGCGCTTCCTGGACCTTGTGCTCAATCGCGGGCTCTCTCTCGGTGTCTTCCTCGAGCTGACCGCGTACATGCTGCCAAATTTCATCGCAGTGGTGCTGCCGGTGACCACCTTCATCGTCGTACTTGCCGTCTATCATCGGCTGGAAAACGACCGCGAACTGGTGGCCATGCGCGCAGCGGGCCTCAGCCCGCTCGCTCTGGCCCGCCCGGCCCTGATCATCGCCTCCGCGGTAGCCGCGATCGGGTGGGCGATGAACCTGTGGGTGGTGCCAGAGACCTACCGCGCGTTCCGCGAATACCAGTTCGACATTCGCCACCGCATGGCAGCGGTATTGCTGCAGGAGGGCGTGTTCTCGAATCTCGGCGAGGGGCTGACGGTGTTCGTGCGCGCACGCGAAGCGGACGGCTCGTTTCGCGGTATTCTGCTGCACGACGCGCGCGACCCGCGTGCTCCGGCCACCGTCTTCGCCGAGCGTGCCTGGTTCACGGTGGAGGAGGGCGCGCCCAGGGCGGTGCTCATCAACGGGTTGCGCCAGGAGCTTGAGCCTCGCACCGGCACCGTGCGCACGCTCAGCTTCAGGGAGAACCAGATCACCATCGCCACACCGGCTATGCGCGAGGAGGAACGCTACCGGGAGGCGCGCGAACGGACCGTGGGCGAGCTCCTGTTCCCCGATCCAGGCGACCAGATCAGCGAGCGCGACCGACGCCGCTTCTTGGCCGAGGCGCACCAGAGGCTGAGCGGCCCTTTCGTTGCCGTCTCCCTCGTGTTGGTCGCGCTCGCTTTCCTGCTCGGCGGCGACTTCAGCCGGTTCGGCAAGGCGCGGCGGATGGGCGCCGCGGTGCTGGTGGGTGCCGGCTTGATTGCAGCCGGTGTGACGCTCGGCAATCTCGCGGCACGGCACCTCGTGCTGGTGCCGATGATCTGGCTGCACGCCCTCCTGCCCGGGATCATCGCCCTCATCTGGCTTCTCGCGCCGTGGCAGGGCCGCCACCCGGCCGGGATGGCGGCCGCGCGCTGAGGCCGGCGACCATGCGGCTGCCGCGCGTCCTTCCCCTCTACGTCGGACGGGTGTTCCTCGCTTCGACGCTTTCCGTGCTGGCCGGCTTGCTCGCGATCGTCGCGCTCCTCGACGTGATCGAACTCACTCGCCGGGCGGCGGGGCGAACCGAGGTGCCGTTTTCCCGCCTGGCCGAGATCACGGCGTTGAAACTGCCGTTTCTTGCCATCGAGATCCTGCCGTTTGCGGTGTTGATCGGCGGCCTCATCGCATTTTGGCGTCTGACGCGCAGCTCCGAACTGATCGTCGCACGTGCTGCCGGAATTTCCGCCTGGCAGTTTCTTGCCCTGCCCGTGCTCGCAGCGCTCGCCCTCGGCATCGTGGCGATCACGACGGTCAGTCCTGTCGCCGCCGTGCTGTTCGCGCGTGCCGACCGCCTCGATGCGACCTTGCTGCGCGGCGGCGCGGGCCCCTTGGGCCTGACGGGAGGTGGGCTGTGGCTGAAGCAGCGCGACAGCGGCCTTGTCGCGCAGGGCAGCGCCATCCTGTACGGGGCGCGCGTGCAAGCCTCCGGCGAGCGGCTGGTGCTCGAGCGCGTGTCCGTCTTCCGGCTCGGCCCGGATGATCGGCCAGTCGGGCGCATCGAGGCGGAGCGCGCCGTACTCGAGCCGGGCTTTTGGCGCCTGGAGAACGCCGCCGTGCTTGCCAATGATCGTTTTTCGGCCCCGGTGCCGGCGCTCCTCCTGCCAAGCGATCTCACCCTCGAGCGACTGCAGGAAGGGCTCGCCCCGCCCGATACGCTCTCGTTTTGGGACCTGCCGAGGTTCGCTCGCCTGCTTGAGGAGGCGGGGTTTCCGGCCCAGCGTCACCGGCTGCGATTCCACATGCTGCTCGCGCTTCCTGTTCTGGCCGCGACCATGGCGTTGGTGGCAGCTGGCTTCGCGATGCGGCCGGCGCGCCGCGGCGGCGCCGCGTTTCTGGCTGCGGCCGGAGTGGGAGCGGGGTTCAGCCTCTTCACCTTCACCAAGGTGGTGGGAGAATTCGGCGTCGGCGGCGCGCTGCCGATCGGCCTTGCCGCCTGGACGCCGACCGTGGTCGGGCTGATGCTGGCGCTGTCCCTTCTCCTGCATCAGGAGGACGGGTGAGTGCCCCAGCGCCGGATCAGCGGGGCCTTCGTTGCCCTGGCCACACTCTTCGCCGCAGACGGTACGCTCTCGCAACCGCGGCGCCTCACCGAGGCCGACCGCCAACCGGTGACCTTCACCGCGGGGGAAGTGCTCTACGACGAGACCGAAGACCTCGTGATCGCCCGTGGGGGGGTCGAGGCTTGGCAGGGCGAGAGGATCCTGCGTGCGCGCGAGATCACGTTCCAGCGGCGCACCGGGCGCGCCGCTGCGCGCGGCGATGTGGTGCTGATGGAGCCCGACGGGCAGGTCCTGTTCGCCGAAGAGGCCGAACTCACAGAGGACCTGCGGGAAGGGGTGATCCGGGAGTTGCGCGCCCTGCTTGCCGAAGGCGGCCGGCTTGCCGCCCCGGGCGCCGTTCGCTCGCAGGGAAGGCTCACCACCATGCGCCGCGCCGTCTACACCACCTGCGAGGCCTGCCCGCGCGATCCCCTGCGGCCGCCGCTGTGGCAGATCCGCGCCAACCGCGTTGTTCACGACGAACAGGACAAGATCGTCGAGTATTTTGATGCCACGCTGCAGCTGGGCGGCGTGCCGGTGCTCTATGTGCCGTATTTCTGGCACGCCGACCCGTCTGAACGCCGCAAATCTGGTTTTCTGGTCCCGCAGTTCGGCCGATCGACCTATCTCGGTCCGTATTTCCGCCAACCATACTATTGGGTGATCTCGCCTTCGGCGGACGCCACCATCGCGCCGATGATCACCGGCAATCGCGGACCCGCCCTGTTCGGCGAGTATCGCCAGCGCTTCAACGCGGGGCTCGTCACGCTCCAGGGAAGCGGCGCGCGCGACACCCGTGACGACCGCCAGCGCGGCCACGTCTTCGGGTCGCTGCGCTTCACTGTGAACGAAACCTTCCGCACGGGGCTCGACCTGCAGCGCTCGTCCGACAACACCTACCTGCGACGGTACCGCGTGGGCTCGCTCAACAATCAGCCCGTGCTCGTCTCGACACCGTTCATCGAGGGGTTTTCGCCCACCGGCTATCTGCGTGCCGACGCCTTCTTCTTCCAAGGGCTCGGCTCCGAGGACGATGATCGCCGCACGCCCGTTGTGCTGCCGCGCCTGTTCGCCGAGTTCCAGACCGACCCTGACCGGTTCGGCGGAGTCTTGCGCGCCGATGCCGGCATCTTCGTCGCCGCGCGGCGGCAGGGGACGGATACGCAGCGCATCGCCTCACGCCTCCGCTACACGCTCCCCTGGCGGGGACCGATCGGACAAGTCTGGTCGCTCGACGGCAATCTCGACCTGATCGGCTACGCCGTGCGCGGTGACCCGCGCAGCACGCCTGTGCCGGGCGGGATCACCGGCGAGGATGGCAGGATCCAGCCGCAGATCGCGCTCACGTGGCGCTGGCCGTTCCTGCGCCCGGGCGGAGACTGGGGCAGCCAGCTCGTCGAGCCGATCCTGCAGGGGGTGGTTGGCCCCAACCGCGGACGGAACCCGCGCATCCCGAACGAGGACAGTGTCGATTTCGAGTTCACCGACGCGACTTTGTTCGGCTTCAACCGTTTCCCTGGGCGCGACCGGCTCGATGGCGGGGCGCGACTGAACGCGGGCCTGCGTGGGGCTTGGTATCTGCCCGGGGGGCAAAGTGTGGAAGGCCTGTTCGGCCAGGCCTTCCGTGCCGCCGCCGACGATCTCTACCCCGCAGGGTCGGGGCTCGAGGGAAGGCGGTCTGACTACGTCGCGCGGCTGACCGTCGTTCCCTCGCAGCACCTCAGCCTGTCCTACCGCACCCGGCTCGCGCGCGACACGCTGGCGACCGAACTTGCCGACATCTCGACCACGCTCTCCGGCTTCGGGCGCTACCTCACTGTCTCCTACCTCACCGCTCCCGCGCAGCCCGAGGCATTGCAGCCCTCCGCGCGGCGCGAGATCGGCGGTACTATGGGCGGGCGCATCGCCGGCCACTGGTCGGGCTTCGTCGGCGGCAGACGCGACCTCGCGCGCGAACAGATGGTCACCTCCTTCGCCGGCGTGCGGTACGAGGATGAGTGTTTCGTCTTCGCCCTCACCTACCTCCGCCGCTTCGCTTCGGCCCGTGACCGCACGTCCGGGTTTTCGGACGGATCCGGCACCGACCTCCTGTTCACGATCGTGTTCAAGACCGTGGGTGAGTTTGGCTTCTCCGCTCTGTGACCGACCGAAGCCGTTGCCGCAGCCGCGCCCTAGGCCTAAGCAAGCGGATCATGCGACGTCTTGTGCTCAGCCTCGCCGCCGCGCTCACGCTGGTCGTCACGTCACCGGCCGCCGCGGCGCAATCGGCCGGCATCGTCGCGGTGGTGAATGGCGACATAATTACCACCTTCGATGTAGAGTCGCGTCGGCGCCTGTTCGCCGCCACCGCCGGCCTGCCGCTCACGGCGGAGGTGCTTGAGCGCATCACGCCGCAGGTGCGCCGCCTTCTGGTTGATGAGCGGCTTCGCCTGCAGGAGGCGATGCGCAGACGAATCCCCGTCACGGATGCCGAAGTCGCAAGCGCGATCGCGCGCATCGAGCGGCAGAATGGCCTGCCCGAAGGAGCCTTGCGCGCCAACCTCGCCCGCCAGGGCATCGACATGCGCGCGCTGTACGCGCAGGTACGTGCCACCATCGCCTGGGCAAAACTGGTGCGGGCCGAACTCGGTGCCCAGGCTGAGGTTGACCCCGCCCAGGTGCGCGAGCGCTTGCGCGAAATTGAGGCGGCGACCGGCCAACCCGAGTTCCTGGTCTCGGAGATCTTCATCGCCGTCGACGACCCTTCCCAGGAGCGGGAGGCGGAACGAACGGCGGCCGATCTGATCGACCAACTTCGCCGCGGTGCTCCCTTTGCCGCCGTCGCCGCCCAGTTCAGCCAGGCGCTTACGGCCGAGGAGGGGGGTGATCTCGGTTGGGTCCGGCTGGGCCAGCTGGAGCCGGAGGTGGACGCCGTGCTGCAGCAGATGCCGGTCGGAGCCGTTTCGTTTCCAATCCGCACGGCCGGCGGCTATACGGTGGTGACGCTCAGGGCGAGGCGCGAAGTCGGCCGCGATATCGCCACCCTGGTCACGCTGCGCCAAGCGTTTTTGCCCTTCGATACCGTGCTTGACCCGCGCGCGCCGACCCTGCAGCAGATCCGCACCCTCGAGAGCGCACGACGGATTTCCGACACGGCGCGGGGCTGCGAAGCCTTCGAGCGCGCGGCGCAAACGGCGGGCGCTCGTCTCACCGTGCCTCCGGGCGACCTCCGGCTCGACCAACAGCCGGGCGAACTGCAGCGGATCCTCGCGGGGCTCTCGCCTGGTCGGCCGAGCGAGCCGCTGATCGCCCCCGATGGCATCGTGCTGTTCATGGTCTGCAACCGCCGGCAGGAGAACCTCGCCATCCCCACGCCTGAGGCGGTGGCGGAGACCATCCTGCGCGAGCGCATCGATCTGTTGTCGCGGCAGATGATGCGCGACCTCCGCCGCCGGGCCGACATCGAGTTCCGCTCATGACCGTGCTCGCCCTCACCATGGGCGACCCGGCGGGGATCGGCGGCGAGATCGCGCTCGCTGCCTGGCAGGCCCTGCGCGCCCAAGGGCCAGCCTTCGTCGCGATCGACGATCCGGTGCGGCTTGCTGCCCTTGCCGGCACACTTGGGCGAAATGTTCCGGTCCGCGCGGTGGCGTCCGTCGCGGAGGCCGCTGCCCTCTTTCAGCGCGCGCTGCCGGTGCTGCCCACCCCGCTGCCGACCCCTGTACGGCCCGGCCACCCCGACCCCGCGCACGGGCCCGCCATCCTCGCCGCGATCCGCCGCGCCGTGGCACTCGCCCGTGCGGGCGACGTGGCGGGCATCGTCACCAACCCGATCGCCAAGACCACGCTGTTCGCTGCCGGGCTGCCCCATGCCGGCCACACCTCCTGGCTCGCCGAGCTCGCGGGGGGCGGCGAGCCCGTGATGATGCTCGCTTCGCCCCGGTTGCGCGTCGTGCCCGTCACCGTGCACATCCCGCTCGCCCGGGTCGCGCACGCGCTGACGATGGATCGGATCATCACCGTCGGACGTGTCGTTGCCTCTGCGTTGGCGACAGACTTCGGCTTCGCCCGGCCGCGCCTCGCAGTCGCCGGCCTCAATCCGCATGCGGGAGAAGCGGGCACGATCGGGGACGAGGAGGAGCGCATCATCCGCCCTGCCATCGCTTCGTTGCGCGGGATGGGCCTCGAGGTCAGCGGGCCGCACGCGGCGGACAGCCTGTTCCACGACCGTGCGCGGCAAGGCTTTGATGTCGCAATCTGCATGTATCACGACCAGGCTCTGATCCCGGTGAAGACGCTCGACTTCGCGGGCACGGTGAATGTCACCTTGGGGCTTCCCATCGTGCGCACGAGCCCCGATCACGGCACCGCCTACGACATCGCAGGGCAAGGCAAGGCCGACCCTTCGAGCCTGATCGCCGCCCTTCGCCTTGCTGCCGAGATCGCCGCCCGCCGCCGCCTCGCCCGCGCGGCGTGAGCGCCCGACGCCCGCTCAGCGCAGTCATCGCCGAACACGGGCTCGCCGCGCGCAAGGCGCTTGGCCAGCACTTCCTGCTCGATCCCAACCTGCTTGCGCGCATCGTGCGCGAAGCAGGATCCCTCGACGGACACCACGTCATCGAGATCGGACCAGGGCCCGGCGGGTTGACGCGCGCGCTCCTTGACGCGGGGGCAGCGAGCGTGACGGCGATCGAGCGCGACCCGCGTTGTGTTGCCGCGTTGGCAGAGCTGGTGGCGGAGAGCGCAGGGCGGCTTCGCGTGATCGAGGCCGATGCGCTGTCCGTGCAAACGGCCTCGCTGGTGCCGCCGCCGCGCGCCATCGTCGCCAACTTGCCCTACAATATCGCCACCCCGCTTCTCATCGACTGGCTGCGCGAGATCGCCGCCTATGAGAGCCTCACCCTGATGTTCCAGGCGGAGGTGGCGGAGCGGATCACGGCGAGCCCCGGTGCCAGCGCCTACGGACGCCTCGCCGTGCTCGCGCAATGGGTGGCGGAGGCGCGCATCGTGCTTCGCTTGCCAGCCCGCGCCTTCACCCCGCCGCCGAAGGTCGATTCCGCCCTGGTCCGCCTCGTTCCGCGCAAGGATCAACCGGGGCGCGATCTGTTCGCGGCGATGGAAAGGCTCACCGCGGCCGCCTTCGGGCAGCGGCGTAAGATGTTGCGCGGCGCGCTGAAATCCCTCGGTGAAGCGGACCGGCTTCTCGTCGAGGCGAGGATTGCTGGTGACCGTCGGGCAGAGACGCTGACTGTCGCTGAGTTCGATCGCCTCGCTCGGCTCATGCTTGCGCTGCGGCCTCCAGCGCCTCGGACGCGGTAAGCCATTCCTCCTCCGCGGCGGCGAGCAAGCGTCGCACCTCGGCAAGCCGCGCGCCGTGCGCCGCGATCTTCGCCGCGTTGCCGCCATCGGCGTAGAGGGCGGGGTCGGCGAGCGCCGCCTCGAGGCGCGATTGCTCGGCGGAAAGGTGCGCGATCTCGGCCTCGAGGGCGATGACACGCTTGCGCAACGGGGCCACCGCGGCGCGGGCCTCTGCCCTCCGCCGTCGCTCCTCTGCCCGAGTTATGGCTGGTCCCTCGCGCTCTGCAGTCCGTTCCTGCTCCGTGACGAAGGCGCGGTAGTCATCGAGATCGCCCTCGAAGCGTCGCACCGTGCCGTCGGCAACCACCAGCAGCCGATCCGCAACGAGTTCGACGACATGCGGGTCGTGCGTGATCAGCACCACTGCGCCCTCATACTCGGCGAGAGCCCTGATCAGCGCCTCGCGCGCATCGAGGTCGAGATGGTTCGTCGGTTCGTCGAGGATCAGGAGCTGCGGGGCGTGCCGCGTGGCGAGCGCGAGCAGAAGCCGCGCCTTCTCGCCGCCTGAGAGCGCAGCGACAGGTGTTTCGGCCCGATCTGCATCGAGGCCGAAACGGGCGAGCTGGGCGCGAACCTCGGCCGGCGCGGCCCGCGGCAGGGCGCGCGCCATGTGATCGATCGGCCTCTCGCTGCCGTTCAGCTCCTCCTCCTGGTGCTGCGCGAAGAAGCCGACCGAGAGGCGCGGCGTGCGGAACACGCGTCCCGCAAGCGGCTCGAGCCGTCCTGCAAGCAGTTTCGCCAAAGTCGATTTGCCGTTGCCGTTGCGGCCCAGGAGCGCGATGCGGTCGTCGGCATCCAGGCGAAGGCTTACGTCGCGCAGCACGGGACGACCATCGTAGCCCACCGCGACACGGTCCAAGGCAAGGAGAGGCGGTGCGAGCGGCGCAGGCGCGGGGAAGGCAAAGCGCGTCGGTGTGTCCTCGACGATCGTCTCGATGGCCGGCAGGCGCGCGATCGCCTTCAGCCGCGACTGCGCCTGGCGTGCCTTGGTCGCCTTGGCGCGAAAGCGGTCGACGAACGCCTGCAGCCTGGCCCGTTCGCGCGCCACGCGTTCCGCCAGGGCTGCCTCGCGGGCCGCCCGCTCTTCGCGCAGGCGCACGAATGCGCTGAAGCCTCCCGGATAGACGGTGATGCGGCCGCGATCGAGATGGGCAATCGCATCGACAGCGCGATCCAGCAGGCCGCGATCGTGGCTGACGATGATCGCCGCGCCAGGGAAGCGCGCAAGCCAGCCTTCGAGCCAGAGTGTTGCTTCGAGATCGAGATGGTTGGTGGGCTCGTCGAGCAGCAGAAGGTCGGGGGCGAGAAAGAGGGCCGAAGCCAAGGCCACGCGCATGCGCCAGCCGCCGGAGAGGGACGACAGCGGGCGACTCTGCGCCACCTCGTCGAAGCCGAGCCCGGCAAGAATGGCGGCGGCCCGCGCCCGGGCGGCATCCGCCCCGATGGCACGAAGACGGTCGTGGAGTTCGGCAAGGCGTTCGGGCGGGGCGTGCTCGGCCTCGGCGAGAAGACGCGCGCGTTCGGCATCGGCTGCGAGCACGGTCTCGATCAGGCTCGCCTCACCAGAGGGGGCGGTCTGGGCGACGGCAGCGAGTCGGATGCCGCGGGCCAGCCGGATTGTTCCGCCATCGAGTGGGATTTCACCCAGGATGGCGCGCAGCAAAGTGGATTTGCCTGCACCGTTGCGCCCCACAAGGCCGATCTTCCGCCCCGGCGCGACGGCAAGGTCAGCGCCCTTGAGCAGGATGCGTCCGGCCACGCGCACCTCCGCCCCTTCGATGGTGAGAACCGTCATCGCCGTACACCACCCATGCTGAAGCCGCTCCCCCGCGCACGTCAGGTGTTTCCATGCAGCGGGAACTCGCGTAGAGGGCGCCTGTAACCCCGCGATCGTTCACCCACACGAATGGAGAGTGGCCGCATGGCCGTTGAACGCACCCTCAGCATCATCAAGCCCGACGCGACAAGGCGCAACCTGACGGGCAAGATCAACGCGATCCTCGAGGAAAACGGGCTGCGCATCGTGGCGCAGAAGCGGATATGGATGAGCCGCGCGCACGCGAAGGAGTTCTACAAGGTGCACGCTGAGAGGCCGTTCTATGCAAGCCTCGTCGACTTCATGTGCTCGGGCCCCGTGGTCGTGCAAGTGCTCGAGGGTGAGGATGCCATAGCGAAGAACCGCGAGCTGATGGGCGCGACCGACCCGGCCAAAGCGGCGCCTGGGACCATCCGCGCGCTATTTGCCGAAAGCATCGAGGCGAATTCGGTGCACGGTTCAGATAGTGCGGAGAATGCTGCGCGCGAAATCGCCTTCTTTTTCGCCCAGACTGAGATCGTGGGCTGAGCCAGCACGGAGGGCGCGGGGCGGCGCGATGCGGGCTCCGCCTCGCCGCCACCGGCTGGCGCGGCACCAAACGACCTAGAGCAGGAACAGCGCGAGCAGGATCAGGACTACGGCAACCGAACCGACCGCCCAGACGATCGCCCGGTTGAAGCCGCGGTACATCTCCTCGCGCGAACGGAGGAATTCCTGGAGCTTCGGGTCGTCCATCCTCGCCGCATCGGCGGACCCTGCCATCGTCGCCCTCCCCTTCTCCATCGACCCGCCCTTGCTTAGGCGGAGTGCGCCACCGACGGCAAGGGGTTGAACAATACCATGTCGGAAGATGCCGGACTGGCGGTAACGCCGAGATGGGCGGCGAGCGCGGCCGGATAAAGACGGTGTTCCGCGGCGAGCACGCGCGCAGCGAGGCTTTCCTCCGTATCCCCCGGCAACACGGGCACGGCTGCCTGGGCGAGGATCGGCCCCTCATCCATCGCTTCGGTGACAAGATGGACGGTGCAGCCATGCAGTTTGACACCGGCGGCGAGAGCGCGGGCGTGCGTCCTGAGCCCTGGGAAGGCCGGCAGCAGGCTCGGGTGGATGTTCAGCATACGCCCCCGCCACAGTCCCACGAGATAGGGGGTAAGCAAGCGCATCCAGCCGGCGAGGCAGACGAGGGCAATCCCTGCGCCGTGCAGGGCGGCGTGGATCGCCGCCTCGTGCGCCGCGCGGTCGCCGCGGAATGGGCGATGGTCGATGACCACCGTCGGCACCCCAGCTGCCTGCGCAATGGCAAGCCCGCCTGCCTTCGGCTCGTTCGAGACGACGAGCGCGATCTCGGCCGGGAACGCCGGATCGGCCGAGGCCGAGATGAGGGCGCGCAGGTTGCTGCCGCGCCCGGAGATCAGCACCGCGACCCGTGTCTTCATGCGAGCCAGCCGGCCGGCACCGCCACCTCGACCCGCGCCGGCCCCTCCCCGGCGACGAGCGTGCCGATGCGGAAGACCCGCTCGCCCTGCGCGGAGAGGATCGAGGCCGCGCGTTCGGCATCGGCTGAGCTGACCACCACCGCCATGCCGATGCCGCAGTTGAAGACGCGCAGCATCTCCTCCGCCGCCACCCCGCCGGTGCGCGCGAGCCAGGCGAACAGCGGCGGCAGAGGCCAGGCTGCGGCATCGATCGCGGCGACCACCCCCTCCGGCAGCACGCGCGGCAGGTTCCCCGGCAAACCGCCGCCGGTGATGTGGGCGGCGGCCTTGATCAGCCCCTCACGGTGCGCGGCAAGAAGGGACGAGACGTAGATACGAGTGGGCTCGAGCAGCGCCTCCCCCACCGTCCTCTCGCCGTCCCATGGACAGGCCGAGGACCAGGCAAGCCCCACCTCGGCGGTGATGCGACGGACGAGCGAAAACCCATTCGCGTGCACGCCCGACGAGGCAAGCCCCAACACCACGTCGCCGGGTGCGAGGTCGGCCCGCGGAAGCAGGCTACCGCGCTCGGCCGCGCCCACCGCGAAGCCGGCGAGGTCGTAGTCTCCGGGCGCATACATCCCCGGCATCTCCGCCGTCTCTCCCCCCACCAGGGCGCAGCCGGCGATCCGGCAGCCCTCGGCGATGCCGGCGATCACCTCGGCCGCTTGGTCGACCGATAGGCGCGCGGTGGCGAAGTAGTCGAGGAAGAACAGAGGCTCCGCCCCCTGTACGACGAGGTCGTTGACGCACATCGCGACGAGGTCGATCCCCACGCCATGGTGGCGGCCGGTCTCGATCGCGATCTTGAGCTTCGTGCCTACCCCGTCCGTGGTGGCGACCAGCACGGGGTCGGTGAAGCCTGCTGCGCGCAGGTCGAACAGGGCGCCGAATCCGCCCAAGGAACCGACCGTGCCCGGCCGGTCGGTCGCGCGCGCAAGCGGCTTGATCCGCTCGACGAGCGCCTCGCCCGCCTCGATGTCGACGCCGGCGTCGCGGTAGGTGGCTCTGGCGATGGTCTCCCCCGATCGGCTAAGGCAGCATGCCCAGGCGTCGGGTCGTGTCGGGGAAGGGGCGTGTCGTCAAGAGCAAGGTTGGTCGGGGCGGTTCTCGCGCTCGCGCTCTGGTGCGGGGCGGCAGAGGGCGGCGAGTGGGGATTTCGGGTCGGCGGCATTGTTGTCGAGGAAACAGCTGCGGACGCGGTGACGGCCAGGACGGCGGCGCTGGCGACCGGCCGCCGGGTGGCTTGGGAACGTTTCCTCGACCGCGAGGGGCCGGAGGCGGCACGCCTGCGGCACCTGCCAGAGCGCGAGCTCGACCGGCTGATCGAGGGCTTCGAGGTTGGCGAGGAAGAGATCACGGCGCGGCGATATCGTGCGACGCTGACGGTGCTCTTTCGCCCCGAGGCCGTGCGCGCCCTGTTCGCGCGCGAGCTTGGCCC